>CAZFDX010000756.1:0-1636 GCA_964518325.1 uncultured Alcaligenaceae bacterium
GTCTTGAGGCGCTCGGGACACTCGGACCCGTTGCCGAGCCGTATTTGGGTGAGATTTACAATCTGTACAACGATAAAGAAATCCCTGTCGTTCTCACGGCAATACGAACCTCGACCGTCTTCAAGGATAAACATCCGCGAACCTTAGAAAAACTGAAGGAACTGGTTGAGGCTCGCAAGGAGTATTTGAAAAAGAATCCCCCCAAAGAAAAACCCAAAGACCCCAAAGAAGAACCATTTGATCCTATCAAAGTGACTGCAGAAGAGGCGATTAAATTCATCGAAGAAGGCCAAAAGCCCAAAGATAAAAAAGAGATGCCCAAACAGTAATAGCATCCGAAATGATCTGATCCTTCTTCAAATTCTCATCTCAATAATTCCCCATTTTTCGGTTAATCCCCTATTGCCCCCCCCTTGTGAGGTCGTTTCCTTTTCCCTTCGCTGGTGAGGTCGTTTCCTTTTCCGTTCCCAATCCTAATTGCTGCGGATCGGTTCCCAATCCTTGCACTGGATTGATAAGCACAATTCCCAATCCTCCGCATGACAAAGATTGTGGAATCCGAGGCAAAGTGGGGGGACCTCTTCAAACGATCTCTGCGCACTGAATGGATCGATCAGATTGGAAGAGTTGCCCATCATGTGGAATCATTCGGAATGTTTCATGGTGTCGAATGATTCATGACGGTGAACCGTTGTCGATCGGTAGGGGAAAGCGATTGGTTCTAGTAGGGGATCATCGAATTGGTTTTGGTGCAGAAAATGGAATGCCTGCCAAAACAAAAAGGCCGAGTGAGTTCCCTCTCACTCGACCTTTCGCGCATAACCTGCTCAAGCAGATTGTTTCCATTAGACACTTTCTTTACGGCGTCGGAGGTATCGAGCGCCCAAGGCAATCGGTAAGCCTACCCCCAAGAGTAACAAGGTGGAAGGTTCCGGCACTCCGGGAGGAGTGGGGCCGGGATCAACAGGCGGAGGATCAATTGTACCACCACCGTTCGACGATCCGCCCGGCCCAATCACCGTTGTGATGTTATCTTCCACGATCACTTGACCGGTCGAATCTTGAATATGGGTTCGGCTGGTGAAGTCCATTCGGCCTTCCCCTTGCGGATTCGTTGAAAGGGCCGAGAATTGCCCGATATACGATTGACCATACAGGTTTTCCGAACCCGTGTAAGTCCAAACGAGGTTTTGAATGTTCGGATCATCGTTAGGCAGGGTCCGACCTGAACCACCGCCGGTCGGTTGTGTTTTGAGGCTCCACCCTGAGGGCATTTTGGCCGAATCCGGCACATAGCCGGAGAAGTCGTACAGTGCGAACGAATCGCCGGGTTGAACGATACTGTCGGAGGTCAAAATCACCCCATAGGTGTAGCGGTACTGGTCACCTTCTTTTTCTACTTTTGCCGTCAGTGGAATCAAACTTGCCTGAGCGGTCAACGTGATTCCGCCGAACAGAGCAGCTGCCATGGCGAGCTTCAAGTTGCGAATTTTCATCAGAACTCCTCGGAAGTAAACACCAAATCCCATCGATTCCCTTAGTCCTTCCTCTTTGGTTTTGGTTCTGTTGCGACCCACCCGGGCCATCTATTCCGTTGTGGTAAATAACAAAGATTTTCCCCCTGTCAATCACAACA
>CAZFDX010000757.1:0-2149 GCA_964518325.1 uncultured Alcaligenaceae bacterium
GTCCGGATCGGGTTCAACCGCGTAGGCCGTCACAGCAACGGTTCGACCATGACGGTTGTACAGCTCCACCCTGTGATCGGTGGCAAACAACTGTCCGGTTACAAGGTTCACAAATCCCGTTTTCTTGGCCAATAAACCAATCAGGCTAAATAACAGCGAGGCAGCAATCGCACCGGTGACATTCACAAAGTTACTGGTGGCAACCATGTCTCCTTTGCTCGATTTAGGTGCCCGATATTGCAACAAGGTGAACAAGGGAACGAGATAAAATCCGGTACAGATGCCGATGAGAATGGTGCAAGCCACTAAACCCGGTAGATAGCTCAACGATAACGCGGCCCCCACACAACCAAGGACCATGCCCATCCCTCCGATGGGGATCAAACCCAGTTCGATTTTTTTGCCCGAAAGCCATCCCGCTAAGGGGCTTCCCAAACCGACCCCCAGTGCGACCGTTCCTACAACCAACGAGGTTTTCAATTCGTCCCAACGGGGATTTTGCGATTCCCCCAACATATAAACTGTGGCCCGCATAAAGGCCACAATGAAGGTAAAAAAAGCAATCCCAATCACTGCAAAAGAAAGGGGCTTCGAGCGCATGAGGATGCGAAGGTTATTCCACAAGGGACCATAAAGATAACGGGGGAATCGTCGTGCAGAATTGGCAGCAGGGATCGGGCGAATGAGCAAACTACCTAAAACCCCAATGACAGCAAGGATCAACAAGGCCATGCCGATATACTTTTCTTGATTGAGGAACAAGAAAGACATAATCCCGCCGCTGACTGTTCCCAGAATGACCGCCAAGAACGACAGGCTTTCTAAAATGCCGTTCCCTTTCGAGAGAACGCTGCCATCGAGAATTTCGGGCATGACCCCATACTTGGCGGGGACGAAAAAAGCCGAGTGCGTGCCCATCAGAAACACAGCAGAAAGCACCAGCCATACCCCAACGGAAACGGTCCCTTCTTGCCTGCCCAAATAGAAACCCAACAAAGCAATGGCCGTAATTCCCACCTCTGCCATTTTCCAAAAGATCAGCGAGAATCGTTTGCTATAACGATCGGCCAAATATCCCGACAAGGTGCAGAACAAGGCCCAAGGCGCATAAAACAAAATGGGCATTAAGGAAATGGCCTGAGGTTCACTGAGGACTTGGGTATTGATGGCAAAGAACATGGCCGCTGCATGGATGGCTTGGTCGTTGAACGCCGCCAAAAATTGAGCCAAGAGCAAACCAATGTACGTTTGGTTCCATAACGATTTTGAGGGTGACTGGTGCAGATGACGATTCCCTTCCGTAGGCATTCTTCCCCTTTCTCATGTGTAAAATCTTATTATAGGAATCGCCAAAGGGTTCGAGGCAAAGAACGCCCTTTGCCCCTTATTCCAACCCGTTAGATCGCTGCACTATCTCCAAAATTCTCATCTTGCCCGATTTCTAGAAATTTGGTTTAAGTTCTTCAGAGTGTGTTTCGGGCAGTCGGGCCTTTAGGGGTTGACTACGGATATGGCGGCGATCCCAAATTCTTCGCTACGCGAGATGCCTAGGCCCACATTGCGCCTTGAGGTTCGCTACGGTTCTGCACGGCCAACCCTTTACGATGTCCATGCCAATGAATTTTTAATTGGCTCGGTTCCGGGTTGCGATCTCCGTTTACCTGGCACGAATCTCCCCCCCGTGATCGTACTTCTCCGACGAGATACCGATGCGGTTCGCCTCCGCAAATTGGCACCCACCTTACCCATCTTTCTCAACGGGCAACCTATCGCTTCGGGAGATTCCCCCCCCCTGAGAAACGGTGATATCCTTTCGATCGGGGCAGTGGACCTGTGTTTGAATATCACACCCGCACCCGTCACCACACTGCCCGAAGGTACCGGCTGGCCGAAAGAAAAAGAATGTGACCTGTACCAGCAAGAGCTAGAACAAAAGCGAAAAGAGTTAGAGGAACAGGTTCGGCAACTCGAAGAAGATCGGGTTTTGTGGTATCAGCGACGGGCCGAGATCGAAAAAGAAATCCAAGCGGCCAAGCTCCAATTATCTTCGGCAGCGTCGGTTCCCGCTTCGGCTTCCATGACTGCGGGAGCTTCTTCCACGACTCCCTTTCCTACGATTTCCCCTTCTGCGGTTCCCGCCTCTGCCGCT
>CAZFDX010000758.1:0-5522 GCA_964518325.1 uncultured Alcaligenaceae bacterium
GGATTTGAACCCACGACCTCTTGCACCCCAAGCACCAAGCGAACTATCCCGAACCCCTATAATTCCCGAAGAAAATCATTCTCGATCTTTGGATGTGCCACCTAATGTGCCACCTATCGAAAATGCCCCTCGCGATCTTGCACGACTTTTGAGCGAGCTTGCGAAGCTGCCCCAAGAGCAACGTCAAGCAATAGCGACCCTCTTGGGGGCATCCCTACCCAACGCCCAACACCCAACGCAACCCACACCCACCACGCCAAGACCAAACCTCTTGGATGACCGTTGTGCATTGGATGGATAGAAACTCTCCCCCGACCCAACACCCAACACAACCCCGAATCTCTCGAAGAATAGAGGGTTGTGTTGGGTGTTGATTTGGTGAGAACACGACGGCCACATAGATAGGTGTAAACCCGAAACGCTCAAAGAAAATCAAGACAAACACCCATTTAGCATGTTCATATAATGACCATGCCTTGAAATGATAACAAGAGTTAGTGAGAAAGCGTATGATTTTCGACACAACACCAACACAAAAATACGTTGGCCGTTGGACGAAACATAAAAGCACATCCGGAAAGATCGCAGGAGATCGAAGCGTTGATCTCGACTCACAAGAAACGCTGATGTCTGGAGTGTTACTTCTTTGCTCGTCGGCTTGAAGTGGCTACCCGACTCTCGTTTGTGAATGGCGTTATGAAATATCGTTCGCACATGAAATCGAGGAACTCTCGGAAGTGTGGGTCGGTAGTCGGAAAAATGATCTTCTTATCTCGTTTTTCTCCTTCTGTTTTTAGTTCGATTTTGTGCTTTTTCGCAACACCCATAATTTTGGCTACGGTGATCTTGTTGTCGGCAACAAGAACTTTGCCCATGATAGCGAGCTTTTTACGTATGTGGTCGTCAATCTCTGTGATCAAAGTTTCGATGGCGTCATTGTCGCAAAGAAAAAAATCCTTCTTGAGTGTTTCCTTTATATCCTTGTCTGATGCAATTTTGAAGATGGAAGAAAGATCGAGTATGCTGTTCGTCTGAAAGAAACTATGAAACCACAAATTTTTATTTGGCCTGAAGATTGCAGTCATCGTTTTTGGGACTGAAAAACCGTTTTTGACTGGGGTGAACCTAGCGGTTGTGAAGTGGAAAAATCTTGACTTCTTTTCCCAAACACGATGACTAGAATCGATTAACTGAAAGTCGTAGGTTGCCGATTGGTCTTTAGGCTTCCGAATCCTAAGAAGATACTTGATTTGTTCATCATCTTTGATTGAATCAGCTCCGTGAAATTCAGTTTTTGAAATAGCCTGTCCAAGCAAAAGTAAAATGTTCTTATTCATCTCGAATTCAGGGACTTCAAATATGTCTTTTGTGCCGAGTTCGTGTTGAATATCAAATTCACATTTGGTTCTTTTGTCCCAAAATCCTTCTGTTTGCGTGTAGAAATTTGACAGTTCCGCAACTGCCTCATTCGAGAGAGGCACTCGTTGATGTATCGTCTCTGGCGGGTTGGGTTTCGCTTCTTTTTTTATTCCGATAAAAAGGTAAAAATCGTCGGATACCTGATTTGTTTGGGTTACGGGGTTCACCTTCGTCTATGTACATAAGGTCATGTAGGTGTTTTATCCTAAGATCGTTCTCAGCTTGTTTCAAGTCCCGTTTTGTGGCAACAACGTAGGTCATCCCCCCATGCTCAACTTCGTAAAATCTATACCCGCAGATTGAAAGGACTGGGTTGAAGGTGCAGGCCGAACTTCGCCAGACGACAATTATTATGACAACCACCACCGAGATTGCCGTTGCGAGATCGCCCGCAAACTCGGCAGATTCTTTTGAGAAAAAAGGTAGTAGGTACGTAAACAAAAAGGCCAGTACCTCTATATCCGCCGACTTGACTTTTTGTGTCTTTATGGGAAAGGCGGTTACATCCTTGTGTACCCAGTACATAAAGAGACGGAACAACACAGCTAACCCAATAAAAACACCAAGCCAAATAGCAGCGAAGTCCCATTTTTTATGGATACCTGAATTGATCGACATAACAGCAAAAATGGGCAAAATTGCCGTTGCAACGTAAAAGATTTTTCCAAATTTTGAGAGCATAAAGTTTTGGGAGTAAGAGGTAAAATTAGTATCGCATGGGAGACCAAAAAGGCGATGTCAGTGGTCTGATTATATGCCTCAAAAAATGCTCTGAAACTGACGTTTTCATTTCAACAAAAAAACAACGACCCGTTGACTTCCTCTAACCTTTACCCTAGCCTGCCGATGCCGATGGTAATCCTCCTCGACCTGAGTGGGCGACGGGTTGGGTTTGACCCATCGGCTTTTTTATACACCTTTAACCCACCACAAAACTACACCAACCAATACACGGGACTCTCCCCCTCTGGGAACCTTGACGGGTTGCACTTGTGGTCAGAAGACCATTTACACACCTAATGGATGCCGATCATAACGAAGACGAAAACTCCTCCAGTTGATTTAGTCACTACCACAACACCGACGCGACCCGTTTGGATGACAGTTGCACACTCGACGAACTCGAAGGATAGACCCTACCCGACACCCGACAGAACCCCGAAACTCTCGAAGAATAAAGGGGTTGCGTCGGGTTCGAGTTACACTTTTGAACACTTTTAGAATACTTTACAAGCAGTCGCAAAAGTGTTGCAGCATCGAGAATTTACGGGAGATTGGAACAAAGTCGGGTTACACTTTTACACTTTTGTGTCTGGGGAGAGGGGACGCACGTTCCGCATCGTTTGGCCTCTCTGAAAGATTTTGTCGTTGGGGGAATTATTTGCACCAAGTCCCGTCGGAAATTCTGGGAATCCGAAACAGCGAAAACGGTTGCTTCGGGGTTTCCTCATCCAGACGACTACCTCATCCACGATCTCAAGATCAACTCCAAGAAGATGATCCTTCCTCGGCATCATTGAAAAATTGGTAAACGGAATCTTTACTTGCACGATTATCATTCTGAAAATTTCTCGCTCTTACAAATGGCGATTCATTTGAGGCAGGACAATAAATCGTTAAAATCGATAAATTTGGCAAAATTGGAATTTATTTTCTTGCAAAGGCTCAGTACATGATTAGTATTGGTGAAAATTTGTACCTCCACATGAGTGTCAGCCTATGTCCTCCCCCTTCAAGTCCAAAAAAATTCCCAACTGGATCGCAGGTTTGATCGGTCGTTCGGGTCGCAAACAACCCAAATTGCAATGAAGACCTCTCCAACTCGAAGCGTTGGAAAGTCGAGAAATGCTTACGATAGGGTTGATGTCCCCTGTTGCAACGGTTCAAGAGAACATGGGTTTTCTGAACCTCAGTGTGATGCGCACAGGATCGGTTCAGAACCCGGAAACAGTGCAGTATTACACGACCAATGGAACCGCAGGTTCGAGCGACTATACGGGGATTCCGTCGAGTTCGCCAGCAACACTATATTTTGCGCCTTCGCAGTCGTTGGCAATGATTCAGATACCGATTACTTCGGACAATCTCACTGAATCGGACGAAACATTTACTGTTCAACTGACTGGTGCGGGTGGCCCGTTTAGCCCTTATGGTTCGACAACTGTTACCATTCAGGATGTTCCGCCGAGTGGTGGCGGAGGGAATGGCGGAAACGGTGGGAATGGTGGTGGTCAACAGGGTGGAGCGACCTTTGATGTTCTGGGTGTGCGAACCGCAGCAGGTTTGCAAACCACCCTGAGTTCGTTTGAAGGTGATGCGATTGATTGGCGTGTCTCAGTGCTTTCTGACTCGTCCGCGTCTGTTACTTTTTCCGCAACGGGATTGCCAACAGGTGTTAAATTAAACACGTCAACAGGCCGGATCACGGGAACGATTGCCTTCAATCAAGCCAATGCGACTGCGGGTAATTTAGTCATTACTGCAACGAGCGGAATGCAAACAGATACGCTTACCCTTCCTTGGAAGATTGATCGGTTGCAATTATCTTCGATTGACAATCAATCCAATTTGGTAGGGTCGGTTGTTGATCTTGTTCCCGATTTCTTTCTCCCGCTCGAATCACCCCACACCTTCACTGCAACGGGGCTTCCGACCGGTTTGAGTATCAATAGTTCCACTGGAAAAATTACTGGAACGATTGCATCTTCTGCCGAACAAGCAACCCCACATAACGTCACCGTTCGGTTAACTTCGGGAACCTTCTTTCAAGAGAAATCCTTCACTTGGAAAGTCTATTCTCTCCAAGCGCAATCACCCGGAACGCAATGGTTTGAAGAGGGAGACGAGGTCGATCTGGAGTTAGAAGCCACAACCTCATCAACCACTGCAATTACTTGGGCTGCAACGGGTTTGCCTTCGGGTTTGACGATTAACTCCACAACGGGGATCATTTCGGGAACACTCACTTCAACGGCCAACGCTGCTGAAAAATACACCGTTACTGCAACTGCTACACAAGGAACGAAAACATCTTCGGTGACGTTTGATTGGCATGTGAGTTACCTCTCAGTCGATGCTCCGACTTCGTTGGAAAGTACACTTGGGCAGGTCATTAATCAAAGTATTGCTGGTAAGATTCTTGGAACAAGCACCACTGCGATTACCTACAGTGCAACGGGTCTTCCGCCGGGATTGAGTATCAATTCGACAACGTGGGTTATTTCGGGAGCGATTGGCAGTACGGCTTCTTTGACAACACCTTACTACACCGTTGTCTCTGCGACTGCTGATGGTCGAACAACGCAAGAAACGATTTCGTGGAAGATTCTGGCATTTCGGTTTGATGAACTTCCTTCGCGTTGGAACTCGGCTTCGCAAACGGTGAATTGGACGATTCCGACGGGCGGGTCTTCGACCGGCTTAACGTGGAGTGCAACGGGTCTTCCTCCGGGTTTGAGTTTGAATAGCTCGACGGGAGTCATTTCGGGAACGATTACTGCGGGTGCGAGGCGTGCCGAGAGTTACTCCGTTGCAATCACTGCCACCGATTCGGCAAGTCATACTCGAACGCAATCATTTGTTTGGTTTGTTTCAAATCAGACCATCACCATTCAAACGCCAACCAATCCTCAAACGAACGAAGGTGCAACCGTTAATTTAGCGGTCACTGCAACGGCTCCGAGTGGTCGTCCGACCTTGATTACGGTTTCGGGTTTGCCAGATGGGGTTGTGTTTAAGAATGGCAAAATTACCGGAACGGTTGGCGGGTTGGCAGCAGGAACTTACACGGTTACGGTCTTTGCTCAAACTCTGACCGGTGAATCGGGATTGTCGCAATTTACTTGGACAATCAACATGGTTTCGCAAGCTCCCCTCGTCGAGCCAGTCGAGACCACCAATAGCCTCGTTGGTGACGTGATTGAATGGAGTTTCTATGGCAGCGATCCCGAAAATAATACCCTCACGTGGAGTGCAACGGGTCTTCCTCCGGGTCTCACGTTGAATTCTTCGACAGGGGTATTATCGGGAACGATTGCATCCAATGCGAATATCACCACACCTTATACCGTTGTGGTCACGGCAAGCGATGGAACCAATAGCAC
>CAZFDX010000759.1:0-1768 GCA_964518325.1 uncultured Alcaligenaceae bacterium
AGACGGGATATTCCGAGCCGAGCAGCCGAGCGAATTTGTGGAACTGAAACACATGTCCACCGGCGCCTGCAATCAGGTATAGCGTCGGGAACATTCCGGTTTCGTTCAAGGGAATGAGCAAATCTTTGCCCAGTTCGAGCTTGCGAGTGATGATCTCGGCCATGCCGCGAATCGTCGGTGCAGTGAACAACGCTTCTAAAGGAACTTTGTGCCCCAATTTCGATTCGATCCGTGCCACCAACTGAGCGGCCAATAGGGAATGCCCGCCGACCTCATTGAAATCGGCGGTGACACTCAAAGGCCGAACATTCAACACCTCTTCCCAAATCGGTGCCAAGGCCCGTTCGGCATCGGTTTCCGGTGGCACAAATCGATTTTGATCGAGCTTTTGTTGCACATCCGGCGCTTTCAGGGCGGCCCGATCGAGCTTACCGTTTGCCGTGGTGGGGAACGAATCCAAAAATACAAAGTGGGCGGGTACCATGTATTCCGGTAATTTCACTTGCAAAAATTTCGCCAACTCGTTCGCAGTGGTTGGACCTTTGAGAATGGCATAAGCGACCAGATAGACCGTGTTCGAGGCATCGCGAAAAGGTCGCACCACCGCCGTTTGAACCATCGGATGGCTCGATAATGTCGCTTCGATTTCCCCCAACTCGACCCGATACCCTCTCACCTTCACTTGATGATCGATACGTCCCAAAAATTCGAGATTGCCATCGGGGAAGTACCGTCCTAAATCTCCGGTGCGATACATCTTGGCATATTCGGGACCCTCTTCCGGTTGAGCGTGCGGATTCGGGATAAATCGTTCGGCTGTGAGTTCGGGTCGAGCATGGTAACCATCTGCGAGTCCCACCCCCGTGATGTACAATTCCCCTGGAACGCCAATCGGTTGGGGTTCGAGATTCCCGTTCAACACATAGTAGCGCGTATTTTGGATCGGTTTGCCATAGGGGATACTCGGCCAAGTGGGATCGACCGTGCCAATCGGATAAGTGTTCGACCAAATGGCGGCTTCGGTTGCCCCCCCCAGACTGAGAACCTGCGCATTGGGAAAGGCACGACGGACCTGATCGGGCAAGGCCACGGGAATCCAATCGCCGCTGAGCATCACCAAGCGTAATTTCTGCGAAGGTTCCTTGGGGAAGAACGAGGTCAACCGCAACAAAGCTGCGGGGGCCGAATTCCAAATCGTGATCGCTTCTCGTGACAAAATCTCGGTGAGAAGGGCCGGATCGCGAAGCTCTTCTTCACTGGCAATCCGTAAACTGGCCCCGCTGCCGAGACCCCCGAAAATATCGTACACCGAAAGATCAAAACTTAACGACGTCACAAACAACAAGCGATCCGCAGCCGTAACGTGGCATTCTCGGTTCACCCAATCCAACGTATTGACCACGGCGGTATGACTGAGTACCACCCCTTTGGGTGTGCCCGTCGAGCCGGAAGTGTAAATGATGTAGGCCGTGTCTTTAGGATGTACCGAAATCGGCAGAGGCTCGGTCGAATACTTCTCAAGGTCCTTTTGGAGTTGATCCAAACACAGGCGTTGCGGAACTCCTTCGAGCCGATCGGCCAAGCCGCTTTCGGTGAGTACCCGTTTGGCCTTCGTATCGTGGATCATAAAGGTCAAACGATCGTTCGGATAATTGGGGTCCAGCGGAACATAGGCCGCCCCCAGTTTCACGATTGCCAAAACCGAAACGATCATCTGCGGGGAACGTGAGAGGCATACCCCCAAATAATCTTTCAGGGCGCCCCCTTG
>CAZFDX010000760.1:0-2078 GCA_964518325.1 uncultured Alcaligenaceae bacterium
CCAAGGAAAGAAACACCCCATTCCCTCACATCCCACCGCGCCTGTTCCCGAAGCGGAATTACCCTCTTCTGTTCAAGACGACGATGATTTCACTGCCGGCCTCGACGATGAAATCACCGCGGAGAGCCTCACCCCTCCTGTTGTCACCAGCGAGATGGCCTCTGCAGAAGTGATTGCCGATGCCGAAGAAACGACCACCGCTTCCAGCGAGGAATTAGACGATTTTACTGCCGGTCTCGACATCGATTCGGACAAGGACGAAGAAAAGACCAGTGAATCCGCGACCTCGGAAAAGCCCGCCAAAAAGACCACCAAGAAGGCCACCGCGAAAAAAACAACGGCCAAAAAGGTCGTTAAGAAAGCTAAACCCGCCGAAGAGAAAACAACCAAGAAAGCCAAACCCAAACGGGTGGTGAAAAAATCGAAGTCGACCGAAGCTGCCTCCGCTTCTGAAGCTCCTGAAGCTCCTGAAGCTGCCGAAGAAGAAGCCAAACCTCAACCCATCGAAGGAACCGAACGCCGTACCACAGGCGATGAGGAAGGTTTCGTCTTCGATCCCTATGGTCCCAACGACCGATTTGGTGATTCAGGCCCTGTGGAGAAACCGGCACCATCAAAGGCGAAATTCGACGAAGACGATTTAGAATTGGGGCCGCCCCGTTCCACCTCTCAAACATCGGATACTTTTAGCGATGAGGATTATCCCCCCCCCAACTTGGGTCAGCAAAATCGCGGGGGGCGCGATTCTCGCGATCGGGGCCGTGGTGGCCGCGACAATCGGGGAGATAATCGAGGAGATAATCGAGGAGACAATCGAGGGGATCGTCGCGATAATCGCCGTGATGGCGGAGGCGGAGGCCGCGACGGCGGAAAACGAGGGCACGATCGCGATGACGATGACCGCGACGAGATTAAGGCCCCCCCTATCGAGACCATTTTCAAACGTGGTCAAGAAGTCATTGTTCAAGTGATTAAAGAGGGCATGGGGACAAAGTGCCCCACGCTTTCGACCCATATTAGCATTGCTGGGCGATACCTCGTCTTGGCACCTTGGTTGGGGCGTATCGCGGTTTCTCGAAAAATTACCGACGAGAAGACCCGTCAACGCCTCAAACAAATCATGAGCGAACTGAATGCTCCCAAAGGGATCGGCTTTATTATCCGCACCGCTGCCGTGGATAAGGATGTTACCGAACTCCAAAAAGACCTGACCTACCTTGTGAAACTTTGGGATGTCTTTTGCAATAAAACAATCAAGCGAAGTGCCCCCTGCGAATTGCACAGCGAATCGGATATGGTGACCCGCACCATTCGGGATATTTTTACCAGCGATGTGGATGCCATCTACATCGATTCGGCCGAGGCCTATAACGCTGCCCTTGATTTCATGAAGGTGGTAATGCCCCGTTATGCGGACCGGCTGAAACATCATACCGAAATCGAACCTTTGTTCCACCGGTTCGGCATCGAAGCCGAGGTTCAAAAACTCCAAGATAAACGGGTTCCTTTATCCAACGGGGGGTCTCTGGTCATCGAACAAACCGAAGCGCTCGTTGCCATCGATGTGAATAGTGGAACCTTCCGACAAAACGATGATGCCGAAGAAACCGCCTACCAAATGAATTTGGCCGCCGCCAAAGAGATTGCACGGCAATTGCGGCTACGAAATCTCGGGGGCGTGATTATCAACGACTTTATCGACATGAAGGAAGAACGACACAAACGCAGTGTCGAACAAACCCTTCGAAATGCCCTGCGACGAGACCGAGCGCGGACGAAAATCCTCAAGACAAGCGCCTTTGGCGTCATTGAGATGACCCGCCAAAGGGTTCAAGGTTCCTTGAAGAAATCGGCCTATCAAGAATGTGGTCACTGCCACGGGAGCGGCTACGTCAAAACGCCAGAAAGTATGGGCATCGAACTTATGCGGATTCTGCAACTGCTGGCATACCAAAAACAAGTGAAATCCCTCGAGTTGAGCGTCCATGTTGAAGTGGCCCAATGGTTGTTGAACCGTAAACGTCGTGAGATTACCCGTTGGGAAGACGAAGGCCAAATGCAAGTGGCCATTCATGGAG
>CAZFDX010000761.1:0-3621 GCA_964518325.1 uncultured Alcaligenaceae bacterium
CGACTGGGCAGGGGCGTAACCACGAGCGCTCCACATTCATCAACACGATATTTCCAATCGTCTGGCAAAAACTGCTGCGGGTTCTCTGGTAGGAAATAAATCCGCCCCGGACGGGGATTCTCGTGATCATACGCCGAATCGACCCGTGGCAATAAATCGCATAAAAATATCGAAGCAGGATGCCAAAGCATCGACCAACCATTCAACCACGCTGCCATATCTTCTTCGTTGATGTAGACCGGATGATTGGTTGGCAAACGATAAGGAGAAAGTAATACCGAAAGACGATCAGACATTTCGAGAACTCGATAGACCCAGTAGAATCGATATTGTAGAGATTTTGTCCTGATTTTGGATACAGGCGATGAAAGCAACGCAAGCCGAACAGATTGCTCAAAAACTCAAGGAGCAACCTATCGAGGCCCTTCGATTAGCGAACGAATTTTATCGCCAAACTCCCTCTCCGGAGAGTTATCAGTGTTTGTTAGAGGCTCTATTGACTAATGCTCAACATGGTATTCAAAACGGCAAAATTCGCGAGGCTATCATTCATCTCAATGCGATTGAACGGCTCAGTCCCACTCACCCTGTGGAAGTGATTGTGCGGCTCGTTGAATTGTTCACCGCAATGGGTGAACTGACAAGGGCCAAACTCCATCTTGAAGCAGTTCCTGCAGATCACCCGAACCGAAAAGAATTATCGGCACAAATCGCAGATCAAGCAATCCAACAGGGGGCAGCCGGAAAAAAATCTATTCCTGTGGAATGGCACCCCGCTTTCGATGCGGTATTGCACGCTTTCCAAAACTATCAAAAGGGCAAAGATGCCGAAGTGCGGAGTTGTCTTGAGGTGATTGGTTTGAGTTCCCCCTACTTAGAATGGAAACTTTTGCTACGCGGATTACTTGCGTGGATAGCCAAGGACGATGCCAAAGCGATTGAAAATTGGAAACGCCTGAATCCGAAACGGCTCCCTTATCAAATTGCCAAATTGCATTGGGTCCAGATCGACCCATCGCTCGATTCACAAAACGCTTCTTCCAAGTCGGCACAGCGGCTGGCTCAGCTCGACCCAATTACGAAAACGGCCATTCAAGAATTAGAGGTATTTCAACGGCTGAATTCACTCGATCAATTCCACAGATGGCTAAAACGAGTCCCAAAATGGTTCCCGAACCTAAGGAAAAAAAATCCCAAATTGGCCGAGCGAATCGCCCAAGTCGCTTATTGGCATTGTGTGAATACCACGGAATCCTCGACCATAGAGCTTCTTAGAAATTCGTTTCCCTCTTTTCCAAACGATCCCGACCTTTACAGGCTAACGGCCCTAGCTACCGGTCGAATTCAGGTCTTAGAAGTTTGCTTTGAGAATTTGAAACGATATGCCACATGGTTCGCCGATAATCCCCTCAATTTTCCCGCCTCGCATCATCAACGGATTCTCGCCATGATATTTTTGCGAATGAGCAAAATTGCCCACAGTTACAGAAACGGATTGGCGAAACCGAATCCGTTGCTCGTGAATGATTTTGAGAAACATTTTCAAATCAAATACAGCGACGCGGGAAAATTCCATTATTTGGAAACCATTCCCTCGTTTATGGAATGTTTGGAACAGGCTTATCATTTCGCCCCCGATTGGGCCGATACGGGATTGAATTTATTAAAAGAATACCAATCCACACGCAATCCAAAAGCCTTACCCTTGGCCGATTCTTTGTTAGAGAAGTTCCCCCAGAATCTTGAAATGCTCATCACCTTGGCCGATGTCTATCGGAATGCGAAACAATATCAGAAAGCCATCAAAGCCTTGGATTTGGCTATTGCAATTCAATCCTTGCATGAAAAACTACACGATACACGAGATTTTTTATGTATTGCTCAAGCCCGTGAATTGATTTCTTCTGGCGAACCTATTCAACCTTATCTGGATCAAATTCGTCGGGTCCAAAATCCGTTGAATATGCATTTTATCTTCCTGATCGAGTTGACCAGAAAAATTGTTCAAGAGGGTTACTCGTTTGAGCAGGCTTGGCAAGAAATCACATCAAATAAATCATTAGGCGGAACGTTAGGATCGATATTCTCATTGTTAGTTGAGCTTTCTTATCAAAAAATGCCGACCAAGAAGCTCAAACCATACCGAGAGAAACTTTTGCAAGCCCTGAACGACATGGTAGCGAGCGATTTAGAGAGAGTAGTTATTTTAATCGAGTATTATCGGGAACAAAAAATGAGCTATGTAGGTATGAAATCACATGAATCGAAGTTACTCAATGCCGCTCGCAAGATCATCAATACTCATGAATTCACGGAACCAGAACTGGTTATGATGTTAAGCACATTTTGGCGTGTCAAACAATTTTCACTACTGAAATCACTATCGAAACGGGGACAAAGTTTATTTCCTAATAATCCCTATTGCTATTACTATCTGGCCGAGATGTACTTACACCAATTTGGAACAACTCCACAGGGGCTGACTCCCGAAACGCGAAAAAATTTTCGGAAAGCCTATCAACTCGCATCTAAATCGCCAGAAAAATATGGCGATCTACTCCAGCTCCTTCAAAAACGTTGCCATGAAGAACCAGCGATCGATCCTGTATTGAATTAAATAAATATCTCAATGAATTCTCACCAAGCGAGGTGTGATTTTTCATAGGGTTGTTTGAATAAAATCCCAAAATCATTCCATTCCCCTACCCTAATATTTTTTTCAAACGATAGGGGCCTTTTCACAGGGGGGCAAAATACGAGCATCTCACTGTTCGATTCCTCTTCTTTTCCCAAAGGATCGGAGCTTTTTGATAGGAATCGGCCCTTTGATGATTTGGACCGAAAACTTAACGCTGTGAAAGGTATTCTTCAATTCGTTCGGCTTTACGAGACAGGAACGGGGCATATTCCTCAGCGGTTTCGAGGAATTTTTCTAACGCCGTCATGGTTTGCAGAAATTCCGCAGTGAATCGTTCATGTTCTTGGTCCCGCCAAGTTTCACCAAGATTCATCAATTGTGTATTTAACGAAGCAAGATCAGATCGAAGGTCTGCACAAAAAACCTTCAATGCTTGGGAGAAGCGTCTGAGTTCCCCCGGATCGACAATCGCTTGTGACATGATTACTCCTAGAAACGGGATATTATTTTATCATAACAAATGCGCTCGGATTTCGTTAGGTGAACCTGATAATTCTTGAACACACACGATCGGGGAAGGAGTTCAACGAAAACAGATTCGCGGGGATTATTTCTGATGGGTGGGAACAACAATATGTTTCAGAACCGCCGCCCATCCGCCCGCTATCTCTATCTTCGTAGGATTATTTCTGATGGGTGGGAACAACGATCCCGTCAGAGAACAACGATCTCATCAGAGAGTATCGAATTTACGGGATGGGACTGAGTCTTGGGGGAAGCACGGCCCACGATAGCCATAACGATAAGCCACACAACAAGCGACAAGAAGCCTGTACGCTGACCCACCATAATGTAGAATGGAGCATTCCGCGCCCTTGTTCGAGGGCCTTTTTCACCTCCGTATCCACAATTTTTCTCGGGTCGAGATACCCAAACGTGGCTAATCGAATGAGTGGTGTTTTCCACGAGGTCAGCCAATGCTC
>CAZFDX010000762.1:0-2993 GCA_964518325.1 uncultured Alcaligenaceae bacterium
TAACCCAAAGGGGCCGGCTCGGTTCGGGCCGATTCGATCTTGAACGTAGGCCGAGATTTTCCGTTCCGCTAGCACGATATAGGCAACGGTCGTCATAATCACGGCGAACACCGCACCGATGATAATTATCGTCGTTAATAGGTCGAATGAAGTCATAGAAATTATCGATCACTCTGAATGTTCGTGTTACCCTAATCGAATACCTTCGGCAGGGAGTTCAATCGGGAGTTTGGCAAAGGCAGGCACTTCTTTGCTCAATTCACTCCGGATTGTTGGCACCTGCACTAACCCTTTTCGTCCCAACAGGGTGTGGAATAACTGCAATTCGGAACGGGTTTCCGTCGGGGCATTGGCCGCCTTGGCAAGCGATTGGGCAAGGCCGGCATAATTCACGACTACGCCCACTTTTTCGGTAAACGCCGTTGCAGGGAGGACAAATTGGGCTTCCTTAGCGATTTCGCTAGGGAATAAATCGATGACCGCCAGAGTTTCCACTGCCAATTTTGGCAACCACTTCGATTCCGGATACCCTCCCAAAACAAACAGGGCTTTCACCTCACCCCGATTTTGGGCATCGGTTACCTTATTGAACGTTAGGATTTCGTTTTGGAAGAATTTGAGAATTTCTTCGACCCCACGCCGATTGGGACATTTCTCGGCACGAATCGTAAATTTCACGGGTTCCACGGGGTTCCCGCGTCGATCTTTGGGATAGGTATCATCCTCACCCACAATCGGCACGGGTCCCAAGGCGAGCTTCACTTGCTTGTTCAACCCTTTGGCCCATTTCGCTAACAGATAGGCTTCTTCGACTGTGGCAAAGGGCGAAATCACAAACCACGTTTGAGAGGCATTTTTTGCAGCCGCATTTTGAAAAGCCGCTTGCAACGACTTGTCGATTTCGTTCCAAGTGGTGGCAGTGTGTTGATTCTCTTTTTTGATAAACGGACGGGTGATTCGTTCCTTGGAATTAACGTAGTGGTAGCCGTATCGGCCCAAATCGCAGATAAAATACCCTTGGGCTTGGAGATTTTCGCGGGCGCGGAGACGGAAAATCACATCCTTATTGCTATCCACCTCGATGCTGCATCCGGTGGAACAGCCCGTACAAACACTGGGAGTTTGTTTGAGATACCACACCCGTTGCTTGTACAAAAAGTCTTTGCTTCCGAGGGCACCGACGGGGCACAGATCGACGACGTTACCGGCCAGATTATTCTCAAGCGGTTCGCCCGGAAAAATATCGATCTCGGCATGATGCCCCCGATTGATGATCTGCAACTCGGCCGTTCCCGCAATTTCTCGGGTGAATCGTACACACCGGCTGCACATGATGCAACGATCGGTGAACAGGGTGATCTTGCTCGAAATTCCGGGTTTGTTGGGGGGGGTATTTTTCTCATCGACTAAGCGAGATTCCGACCGCCCAAACTGGAACGAATAATCTTGAAGTTTGCATTCCCCTGCTTTATCACAAACGGGGCAATCCAACGGGTGATTCAGGAGCAATCCTTCTAGGGTATCCGCCTGAGATTTTTTGGCTTTCTCACCGGGAACGTAATTGGCAGGGTAGGGAAGCGGTTTGACGGAAGGATCGCGCTTGGCGTATTCGCCGGTCACAATAACGGTGCCATCTTTCACCGGAGTTTGACAGCCCGGAACCACCTTGGGTTGCATGGTGACCACACCATCTTTGAGATCACCGACTTCCACTAAACACATTCGGCACGAGGCCACCACCGTTAACGCAGGATGATAGCAATAGTGCGGAATGAGGGTGTTGGCACGTTGGGCCGCTTGAACGCAATTTAAGCGGTCGTTACCAATATCTACCGGAACATCGTTAACATAAACCGTTGCCATATCCACCTAGCTTAGCGTTGAGTTCCCATGAGTCTTTTGAATTCGGCTGCCGTTACGGGCTTGATTCCTTCTTGCCTCACTACTTTCCCCGAGGTTATTGGGGCATCTTTGGTGTACGCCCAAACCCCTTCGGGTGTGGGATTTTGTACCAAGATGATCCAACCGTCTCGAAGTAATTCAAACAATTTCCGATCGCTTTGTTGGGCAGCGTTATAGGTTGTTGCGGCATCGGGAACTTTGCCATCGTCGCTCCCTTGGTATGCCGTTGCAATAAACAAACGCAGGTTGTTTAATTCGTTGTCCGTAACCACTCGGTTTGTTGGCTTCCCAACAATCGGGGCACCGCCGATGGTCCCAGCGGGATGGCTGGAAACCGCATTCGGATTCGATTCTCCGACCCCTTTTGTGAGATTTTTTTCCAGACGTTCCGCTGCTTTGTTGCATCCGAACATCGAGAAAATCATCACCGCCAAAACAAGGTTACGCATAAATCCCCCTTTGAGGTTATTGATCTTAATGACCAACCAGAGCTAGGGATTTTATCACACTTTTTCTGCCTGTTTTAATGGCCTCTTCAAACTCCTTACGGAATTTGCGAATGGCCGTTTTCACAGGCCAGCCCGCCCCGTCGGATAAGCCGCAAATGGTTGTCCCCGGCATGATACCGATTCGATCCGCGACTTCAATCAACAAATCCAAGTCTTCCTGCCGCCCTTGGCCTCGTCGCAAACGATCGGTGATTTTTAACATCCAGCCGGTCCCTTCACGACAGGGGGTACATTGACCGCAACTCTCGGGAGAGAAAAATTGGCAGGTATTATGCAACACATCCACCATGCTGTTTTGATCGTCAATCACCGTCACGGCTGCGGCCCCTAGCCCCAAGCAAGCGACGCGCCCAGGACCATTGAAATCGAGGGGAATATCGTATTCGGTCAAAACGCTATCGTTCAAATTCGTTTCACAATTGAGAAAGCCCATGCGCAGTCCACCGGGGTTCACGGCCGTGGCTTGTAGGTCTTTACAGTCCCCACCCCCGGACGGTTCCAGCAGTCCCCGCAGGGCTCCCCCAATCGGTAATTCCACGCAGCAGGGCATATCAGCAGAGCCGGGAACAGCTGAAGGTGAGG
>CAZFDX010000763.1:0-2611 GCA_964518325.1 uncultured Alcaligenaceae bacterium
AAATGGAAGGAAGTTCTAACAGACAAGTTAATTGAGCTGACTTCAGATCAAATAATCCATAATCAATCCCGTTGGGAGCGTTTGATAAGAGATTTTTCATACTTGCAATTGGAATCAGACAGCATCCGACAACTGATGACCAACGAGCATTTTAAGAAAAGAATCAAAGAATATATCGTGCTTGAACAGCAACAGGCTTCTATAATTCCCTCACAAGCAAATGAAGATTTCGTCAGCAGACTGAAAATTCAAATTATAGAACTCCAAAAACAACTCGACACAGAAAAAAAAAGCAAGGCCGATGAGATTTCAGAGTTGAATACCAAATTAGGCCAATATGCTGAGGAAATATTACAACTCAAAAAAGAACTCAAATCAGTCCAAGAAGCCTCTTCGACTCACTCGGAGAGCGCGTTTCGTTATAAGAACAATAACCCAAACTCGGAAGTTTTCGAAGGGACAGATTTGACCGTTCAAAATGATTTTGTTGAGAAACGTCTGTGGCCGATTCTTTCTCAGAAATATCCTAACGGAATCGATAAGACCCTTGCAAAGTTTCTCCATGCTGCGGTCTTGGGATCAAAAGCGATTCTTGTGCCGAACCCTGTTTGGGCTAAGAGTTATGCAGAAGCGATTGGCCCAAGTGCGGTCTTTCAGACAATTCACGTCGAACCGATTTGGATTAGGTTTCAAGACCTCTGGGAGGGAGGCTTAAAATCGGTTTGGCAGAATGCCCATCAGAGAAATGACAAACTGTATTTTGTACTTTTGCGAGATTTCAATCGAGCATTACCACAATACTACGCTCGACCTCTACTCGATCTCATTGCAGGCTACAGCGATTTTTTGGAGCCTGCAGACTCGACAGCTTGGCCTAATAATTTGCGTCTGTTCGTCTGCCCTTCTAAGGAGAACGAGTCGCTTCCTCTAACTGTGGAGGTGCTGCATCATTTTAGTGCAATCGGCCGTGAAGTTGGACGTCCTGCCATCAAAGCTGAAATACTTGAAGAAGGATATGTCAGAGCGAAAACGTGGTTTAATTGGTTGGAAGAAATATCGAAGCATTTAGGCACAGTATTAAATCAATGGAACGATTTGGTTGAATACGAACCAATTACCAAAACCATTCAGTTGGATTGCAAACAAATAACACAAGTTATGATTACGCTTCGTGATCGGGAAAGAGACGCCATTGAGTACGCGAAAGAAATTCGATTTGGTATTCCAAAATCGTATCTTCCGAAATCGCAAGAGGAGATGTAGAGTGACAACTGCAGATATGCTCCTGTACTGGGTTAGTTGTGTCTCAAAGGTTAGCAAACAACGCCTTGTGGCAAATGCCAAACGTGTAGTCAACCCCTTACCTATCGACAAAGATACTGACCAGAGAAGAGCCGTGATAGCCAAGAAAATAAGGACAAACCTTCTAAGGTTAGGTCATATCGATCCGATTGGGTCATCGCATTATTCAATCGTTCCCCCAATGGTTTTGCGAATCGGGTCGAATTGGCTCCTCGTTGGGGCAAGATGGCCGAAGTTGCTCGGTGATATCTCGGATTGTGGTGCAGATATCGAGCAAAAGGCTCAACCGTATGGCCCCTCAAGGATCATGTTGCACAATCTTGAAAAAATCGAACAGGTTATATCAAAGAAGCTCAAGATTGAAATTGTTGAAAATCGTTGGTTAGAGGTTATGTCAAGTTTGGTTCAACTTAGGGATATTATTGTAAAAAGCGACTGTGAACCTCTACCAGCTTCTTGCGAAGTATGGAGGCCAACCGAGCCTAAGAAAAATCGTTGGAAACCAATATTCAACCAACAAATGGATGGGCTTCATCGATCTCGGGTGAAACCGTACAAGTGGTATTGGCGGGACCCGACAACAAAAAAGACTTATAGACTAGATACTCCTGAAAAATACGTTGGGGCTGCGTGGTTACAACTTAAAAACTCTCGTAAATTGATTTTCAATAATCAAATGCGGATTCTCAAAATACCCGCTATTGGGTTTTATTTACCATTAATTCTCGATCGAGGATTAATACTTTGTTCTGGTTTACTCCCGACCTATGAGAACGGGTATTGGTGTTACCAAAACATTTCAAAAGATATGAGCGAACAGGTTGCTCGAATCTTGTCTACTAATTTGGAGATTTTCAGATGAATGAACCAATCCAGATTTTTGAATTTCTTCGGGATATGTACCTTCGTTATATCGATTCGGCCATGCCTTTACGATTTGAACAATTTGTTAAAGAGAGAAGACGATTATTACAGGAGGACGGTATTCTCTGCCAACAACCTCTGATTGAACCAGTGGCACGTTACCCAGAAGTTGCAACTTTAAGAGAAGTTGCGGTTGAGCTTCAAAAAATTTACCCACATGAAAAAAATTCATTGAATCTGTTTGTTGAATTTGCAGGAACAGGTCTTTTCCCAAATGAACAAAAATTATACCAGCACCAAATTGATTCGTTTGAGGCAGTGGCTTTCAAAAAAAGGAATCTAGTCATTGCAACAGGTACGGGTTCAGGCAAGACAGAGTGTTTCCTGTTACCGATATTTTATTCTTTACTCCGTGAGGGGCTATCGTGGAAGGATTCTCTACGAC
>CAZFDX010000764.1:0-4021 GCA_964518325.1 uncultured Alcaligenaceae bacterium
ACTGATGACGACTTCCGAGCGGAACCCTTTGGGAAGGATCAGCTCATCGGCTGTACTCGGTTTAATCGGCTCGAAAAATTCCGGCGGCTTCGCGCGACGTTTCCGAGTCGGAAAATCGGCAGACACGGCAGGTAGACTCGAAACCAGTGTGGCATAACTTCCCAGTCCCAAGTATCTCAGAAAGGACCGGCGTGAGGGTAACATTGTGCTTTCTCCCTACGACAATCGCCTTGGATTTATCGCGATTGCCTTGAACCAATAATCGTTGAGCATTTTACTCGCGTTACCCGCTTCATGTTCTATTTTCATCAAAAACACACAGAGACTCAGCAACCGATCAAAAACCTCCGATCTAGTTAAACACGGACTCTCCGGTAGGCACGAACCGCCTGCAAAGTGAAGAAGTTGGTTCGCAGCCGTGCAGGGTGAACGAAGTTGGTCTGGATGAGACGGACTCGCTCAGGGAGCAATGAACCGAATTCGTTAAACGTGACCGTTTCTATAATCACGATAGGTATTTGAGGCCCCCTCGCGAAATCCCAATAATCGGAGCCAAAGGTAATTCAATTCGGGACTTGGATAGGAGTTTCGATTCGTAGGCAGTTCCAAGCTCAGTTTCGGGCCAGAATTGATCCAGAGTTTGGCATATTCCCGAACCTGCTCGGCTTGGCTTTCCAACTGATGTTCTTCCAGCCAATCGGCATAAATGAGCTTCGGCGCCTGATCCACAATATCTTGATTAATCCGACGCAAAAAGGCCGCTTCTTCCTCGGGGAAAAAATCCTCCAAGTAAGGGGTTATCTCGGCCTCCACACGTTGCCCGTTTCGCAGGTCATAAACTTCTCGAAGGACCAATTTCCCATTCTGAATCATCAAAAAGGTTTCGTACACAAGCCGTGAGGAATTCCCCATCGGCTCATAGCGCCTTTGTTGTTCATCTAATAACACAATTTCCCCAATGTACCTTGACATCACCGAGGTCGGTTCATTGGGATAAAGTCGATGAAAGGGGATCGACCCACCTAAGATCGGTGCCGAGATGGAAACGAGTCGAAAAAGTTGCTGCTCATCGATCTCCCATTCGGCAGCAAAGGAGCGACGATCTTGATGGTCAGGCGGAACCCAAGTATTCACGAAGGGTTCGGGTTTCGGATCGAAATAGGTAATATCAATAATGGGGAAACTGACCCCGAGAAATTTCACAGAATCGGTAGTTTGTGCAATCATTCCAGAAAAGTAGCACCTTGGGCCTTCTTTTTATTTTTACCAGATTGACACCATTTTTGCAAGAAATTGCAAATCCCTTTAAGTCACCTGAGATTTTCTTGACGGTTATGCCGAATCTGATTAATGATCTGGATTGTTTTAATTTGAGATGATCTTTACGTCGAAAATGGTTGGTTACTCCAACCCCCGTGAAGGTCCTTTTGCAAGGGGTATCGCAGGATGCGAAAATTGTATTTCCTTGCCGGCTTGGCCGTGATTGGTATCGGCTTAGCTGGTTGGTCTGTTATGGGGTCGGCTCAAACGATTCCGGAGTTACCGCCCGTCCCCACCATTGAAAAAACAGATCCCCGTTTGGATGATATTGCACCATTGCCCGCTGGAAAGCCGGTTTCCACGGAACTCCCTGCCATTCCGGGTCTAAAACTTCCTGACAGTAAACCCACTCCGCGTCCGAACAGCACGACGCTGCCACCTGTTGAGCCGACACCGGCTTCTCGTCCGAGCAGCACGACGCTGCCGCCTGTTGAGCCGACGCCGAACCCAACACCGGCTCCGCGCCCGAGCAAGCGAGAACCGCTTCCGCCTTTGCCTGAAGAACCGAAACCCAGCGTCAGGGAACCGCTTCCGGGAACCAAATCACCCGAAGAAAAACCCCTGATTATTGGCGATCCGTTCCCCGTCAAAGAGGAACCCACTAAGCCGATTACTAAACCTGCGACACCGATTAAATCTCCCAGCGATGTGATTCTTCCTCCCATCGATGAGAAAAAGCCTATCGACAATAAGCTCGGCACGGAACCCATTAAACCGGTTTCGAGCGGCGCCGGTGGACTGATTATCAACAACAATAACCATACGAACACCACCACAGATAAGCTCCCTGCTGCGATGGTGAGCCATCCTTCCATGTCGAAGCAAGAACCTTCGGTCTCCTTGGAATGGATTGGTCCCCCTGCGGTCAAAGCCGGTGGCTCGGGCGATTATACCCTGATGGTGCGAAACACCTGTTCGATTCCCGTACAAAAGGTCGTGGTTCAGGTTCGCGTCCCCGCCGGAGCAACCGTTGGCGGAACCGAACCCAAAGCCGAAGGAGCCGAAGGCGTTTTGTTGTGGGAATTAGGAACCCTTCTTTCTCGACAAGAAAAAGCTCTGAAAATGCGATTCAATACCCCCGCAAAAGGGGAAATGAATTGCCAAGCCTGGGTGACCTTCACCGGTTCGGCTGCGATGAAAGTTCAAATTCGTGAACCCAAACTTCTGGTGAAAACCAGCACTCCGGAAAAAGTCTTCGTGGGCGAACCCGCAACCTTGGGCATTGCCGTGAGCAACCCCGGCGATCATCCTGCGGAAGGGGTCAAACTGGTGGTTCATCTCCCCGAAGGTTTGGAATCCACGCGCGGGCCACGCTCCACCATTGAAGTGGGTACGTTAGCGGCCGGGGAAACCCGAACCGTGCAAGTCGTTTGTGCTGCGAAAAGCTCGGGCGCCCAAAAGTGCGAAGTTTTTGCAGAAGCCAGCGATGGCTTAAAAGCCAATGATGCATCTTCCGTCAATGTCGTTCAACCGAAAATTGATATTGAACTGACCGGCCCCAAAATGCGTTACCTCGGTCGCAAAGCCATCTTCAATGTGAAAGTGACCAACCCCGGAGATGCCCCTGCCAGTAACGTCTTCATCACGGAAATCATCCCCACTGGCTTTAAGTTTGTCGCTGCCGATAACGGCGGGCAACACGATTTTGCCGCTCGAACGGTCAAATGGTTCTTGGGAGAATTAGCTGCTGGTGCCAGCAAAGAAGTCAAAGTGGAACTCGAAGCGATGACCTCGGGCGAATTCCATCATAAGGTGATTGCCACTGCCAGCCGTGGGATTCGCACAGAAAAGGAAATGTCTACCAAAGTCGAAGGGCTTTCCGCTCTCTTGATGGAAGTCGTCGATACTGAAGACCCCATTGAAGTCAAAGCCGACACCGCCTACGAAATTCGGATTACCAACACCGGTTCCAAAGACGAAACCGATGTCAAACTCGTCTGCTCGGTGCCGGCACAATTCAAAGTGAAAGCCGTCTCGGGACCCGTGAAATACTCGGTTGTGGGTAACGAAATCGTCTTCGAGCCGATCTCTAAATTAGCCCCTCGGGCCGATGCCACCTTTAAGGTTGTCGTCACCGCAGTAGCCAAGGGCGATGCACGATTCAAGGCGACTCTGACCTCTGCGGGATTAACCGAACCGGTCATTAAGCAAGAATCGACTCGCGTCTACGAAGACTAATTCCGGAGAGCGTAAGCGTGGTCGATCATGTCTTTGATCTACTCAACGAAGACTCATTCTGGTGAGCGTGGACGACATTGGTTTCAGATAGTGAAATCGCTGGTCAGAGACCTAGAGACGATGATGAATCGCCCCTATTGATTCCGAACACCTACACAAGATGACGAATCGCTCGCCCCCCCCTTTCGAGCAATTAGCGATCCAATCGATTGAGAATATCGGCGACCTTTTCGCACTGGGCCTTACTGACATCTAAATGAGTGCAAGCTCGCAAAGTCGTTGGTCCGGCAACGTGCAGAAGAACGCCATGTTCTCGCATGATTCCTGCAAGGTCTTTCGCACTCATAAAGGTAGGGTCCACCTCAAACCAAACTAAATTGGTATCGACATAACCGGGGTCTAATCGCAGGGCTTTATGACCTTTCACCGCATGTGCAATAATCTGGGCGTTCGCGTGATCTTCGGCTAATCGTTCAAAATGATGATCCAGCGCATACCGGGCCGCCGCTGCGATGACCCCTCC
>CAZFDX010000765.1:0-7941 GCA_964518325.1 uncultured Alcaligenaceae bacterium
CTAAGAAAAGACCTAAGAATTCCTATTAGAAACGAGATTATTTTGAAGGAAGTCAAGTTTGATGAGCCTGTGAAAAAAAACTGTCAGAAATGTCCCGATTTCTCCTTTGTTGAATAAAACTCAAGGCAATTTTCCATTGTAGTTCTTCGATGATGTTTGTGAAAAATCCCTCTTTGGAAGAGGGTACGTCTTTGATTGTGCGTCCTTAAGGACCGGAAGCGATACCATGATCGATCATTCTGCCGCTAACCTCGGTCGAACTGTGATTCTCCCACCACCTGCCAATACTACAGAATATCCCAGCCAAAAATTTATTGATCGGCTTTTAGCGGGGAATATCGTCCTAGCGGAGGATTGGGAGGCGATCCCCGAACGGGTGCAAAAGCGAATTTTGGAATCGAAAGAGGAATCGCGTGCCATCGAACAATTGGTCAAACATGGTTTGTTGACAAAATATCAAGCCGGTCGAATTGAAGCCTCGACTTATTTTGGGTTGGTGTTAGGCCCCTACCGGATGTTGGAACGTCTCGGAGCGGGGGGAATGGCTGTCGTTTTCAAGGCCGAGCATATCGATTTAAGACACCATGTCGCCGTGAAAGTCCTTCCGGCCGCTCCGAAATCGGAAAATCGCGGTCTGGAAAGTCGATTCTTTGCCGAAATGCGGATTGTGGCTCGGTTGCGACATCCCAATATCGTGGCGGCAACCGATGCGGGGAAAGCATTGGCAGAGGATGGCAAATCGATATTGCGTTACCTCGTCATGGAGTATGTTCCCGGAACCGATCTCGAAGAAGTGGTTCGACGCCAAGGCGCCATGACCCAAGCGCGGGCCTGTGCGATTGCCTACCAAATTGCCTCGGCATTGGGAGAAACGCATAAATATGGGTTGGTCCATCGCGATGTGAAACCCTCGAATATCATGCTCACGGCAGAGGATCAGGCCAAGTTACTGGACTTCGGTTTGACCCGTCATTTCGGTCATCGCATGACAGTTCCGGGCACGATTCTTGGCACCATCGATTTCATGGCACCCGAACAAGCACGCGATGCCACAACGGTCGATATTCGTGCCGATATTTATGGATTAGGGGGAACCCTGTACTGGTGCTTAACGGGGAAACTTCCTTTCCCATATCCGGGAAGTCCGATTGAAGCCCTTTCTCGAAGGATCAATGCACCGGCACCTTTATTGCGACAGGCTTTGCCGGAAGCCTCGGCAGAGTTGGAAGCCGTCGTTGCCAAAATGATGGCATTGAAGCCGGAGGATCGCTACTCGGACCCTGCTGCGGTCATGCAGGCTTTGCTTCCGTTTGTCCGCTCGGATCGACCGTCTCCCAGCTTGATTTTACCGAATTCCTCCGTCGAAATTATGCCGATGAGATTCGGCGAATCCCTCGATTGTAAGCCCCATCGCATTCTGATTATCGATGACGAAAATGCCGTCCGAGATTTGTGTAAGCAATTACTCGAAGCCGAGGGAGCTATGGTGGATATGGCCCCCAACGGTTCGGCCGGTTTGAGTATGGCCCAAGGGGATAAATACGATCTGATTTTGTTAGATGTGGCCATGCCCGATATGAACGGGGTCGAAGTTCTCGCTCGGCTGCGCCAAGATCATAAAGATACCAATCTCAAAGTCATTATGTTTTCGGGGCATACCACACCCGAAGAAATGGCAGAAATGCTCGCTCGGGGGGCCGATGATTTCCTCACGAAACCCTTTAGTGTGGCACAGCTGTTGGCCCGCGTTCAGAACATGCTTCGCTTGAAAAAGGCACAGGATAAAGCGTCGGCCCTGAATGCTCATCTTAAATCGATGAACCTACAGTTGGAACAATCCCTGAAATCGTATTCGGGAAATTCAAGCAACGCTCGCAATGCCCTGATTTCTGCCATTGCACGGCTGATCGATCAGCGAGACCAACGTCTTCCGGGGCATTTAATCCGCATGCAGAAGTATGCCAAAATTCTGGCCGAACATGCTGCCAACCGTAGTGAATTTTCTGAGCATCTCGAACCCGATCAAATCGAATTGATTTCCATTTGTGCCCCGTTGCATGATATTGGAAAGGTTGGCGTGCCCGATCACGTTCTGATGAAAGTGGGTACCCTCACTCCTGAAGAGCGCATGATAATGGAATCCCATACCACTGTAGGTTCCGATGCCCTGAAGGAGATTATCGCACAGCATTCCCCTTCTCTCGATTTCTTGCAGACCGCGGTCGAAATTACCCGTCATCACCACGAGAAGTTCGACGGTTCGGGGTATCCCGATCGGCTTGCAGGTGAGGCCATTCCCGTTTCTGCAAAGATTGTGGCCATCTGCGATGTGTATGATGCATTACGATCCCGCCGACCCTATAAACCGGCGTTGGCTCATAATGCTGCGGTGCAAATCATTGTTCAGAATTCGCCCGGACAATTTGACCCGATTTTGTTGGAGGAATTTCAAAAGGTATCGGGAGAGTTTGAGAAGATTTTCCGCGATCATCCTGATTGATAAGGCAGAGTTCGCTTGCTGAATCGATCCGGTTGATAAGGCCGAGTCAGCTTGCTGAATCGATTCGATTTGATTGATGGAGTTGAGCTTCCTTACATGACCGATTCGATCGATCGGGCGAAAATTCCTTGCGTTGAATTTTACTTTTCTTCCTTCTTGAGTTTGAAGGTGATGAACATAACCTTATCTTCGTTGCTCTCGAATTTCTGAGGACGCTCTTCTTTCCCCACTCTTCCAAAGCATAGTTTTAGTTCTTCCCCCTTGCGTTCAATAATCCCTCTCAGAACTACGTCTGGGGAAACGGTAATATCGATTTCTGCTGGTTTTTTGCTCCAATCGATCTTGTAGGTGACCGGTTTTTCTTCACGTTGGGGTTCGTAGATTGTGATCGTGTCCTTGGTGAATTCAAAGACGGTTTCTCCCTTTAATTCTTTTTTGGGGCCTTGGACGGCCACCACGATCCATTTTCCTTCGACCGATTCCTCTTTGCCTTTGGGCGCCTCCTTGGGAGACGGCGCGGCTAAAAGAAGGGAGAGACTCAGTAAAGATGTCAACATCGATTCATCCTCCATTTGAGAAATTTTCACATCCCGATATTGGGATGCGTATACTGGTTTTAGTTGGCCGGTTCGATCCCAAAAGCAAAGTCGGTCAGAGTAATGGCCCCTTGTCGTGGCAATTTCGCTTTGGCAAAGTGGGGTTCCCCGTCGATACAAAACTCCCCATCCATTTTGAGCATCAGGCTATCCCTACCGCGAAGCAGATAGATGGGGGATTTCAGTTCATCGACCCGAATATGCGATTGGTGCCCAGAACCAATAATCAGCGAATCGGCCATCAGAATAACACCATCGGCGGCTTGGGGTAATCGTCTTCCCCCTTGGAAATTCATGCAGGCTGTTAGGGAGCCGGGCACGGGCAGGAGAAATTGGCAGGAGCAATTTTGTCCAAAAACGATGGTGTCGCCCGATTGTAAAACGGCACGATCAATCAAATTGCCGTTTAATAATACAGATTTTCCCGCTTCCAGAACATATCCCGCTTCGTCACGAGCGAACGAAGCATGGAGCCTTGCAATGTCAGCGAACAAGGGCACATCAACCGATCCTTCTAGCCCCACTTGTCCGAAATTGACTCGGGGGTTTAAGCAAACCAAAAATCCGCCCACCCCGTCGGCCCAAAGGAAAAATCGTTTCGGAAGGAGAGGGGGGGGGGATTGCGTTTCACCCAGTTTTTCTTTGGGTATGATAGAGCCGGCACTCGATTCTAACCCATTGATCTGAGGACGCACGGGGACGGGTTGCAGGACCTGCCAAGCCCGATTCCTTGCCTGTTGAGCTTCTCGATGAGCAGGGGTCAGGGTGAGAATTTCATCCCCCAGTCGAAGCATTTCTTTCCAGTCTTTCTGGTCCGCGGCCGATTGCATTTTGGCCCAAGCCTGCTTGAACCGCTCTTCCCGCTCTTTTACCTTCGTTTGAAATTCATCGAGACTTTGGATTCGTGATCCGATCCGATCGCGAATTTTTTCAAGGGCGGGATAAATAGGGGCAAACTCCCCGCGATCGGCCGATTCGATGGCGGCTTGCCAATCCCGTGCGGCTTCCTCGAGTTGTGTCACAATTTGGGGGGGGGGGACCCGTTCTCGAAGTTTCTCACTAGCGTGAATCGCATTAAGGGGTTGTCCCGCATTCAAAAAAGCTCGGATTTCACTAATTCCAAGGTTGATGAGCGTGTCTCGGAGTTTATTGAGTTTGCGATCTTTTTCGTTGGCCAATTCCTCAGCGAGTTTGAGGTCACGCCATGCTAAATCGATGTGATCTTCGCGAAGGTGTTTTTCGACCCGAGCGAGATAGGCTTGGGCGATCTCATTTTGCAAAGCCCATGCTCTGCGATAGCCTGAGGTGATTAAGACATCGAGCAAACGGCGAGCATCTTCCAAGCGTCCGTTTTTCAGAGCCTCCCGTGCCTGATATTTCACGACCCAAGACGGTTCGGCCATGATCACCTCAAGAACCTCACGAATGTAGCCTAGCAGAAAAAGCCCAGAAGGTTGAGCTTCCTCTTTTGATTATTGGTAATTCGCCTTTAATTGAATCTTATTTTACTCGATTCTTGAATTTAGGCTAAAAAACGTCGCTTGTTACAGCAGGACGCCACCGCATGGAGTGTTGAGTCAGGGCTGACTCGTCCTGTTGAGTCAGGGCCGAAGCCTACTCAGACGCTGAAGATTCCGCTGAAACAGATTCTACCTTTACCGGTAGGTGTGCTAAATATCTTCGTCATTATCGGTGGTGGCTGTGAAAATTAAGCCGATCAGATAGACCGGTATCAAAATTAAACTGCTCAAACCCAATCGACTAACAAGGATGGGGATTTCCTCCCGAATGTCGGTGAGAAATTCTTGGATCGATGAAGCATCGAAGACATATCTTCGCAGGCGTTCCGCTGCCAAGAACAGAAAAATCCCGAGGACCCAGCATAAGTAGATTTTCCAACTCGGTTTCACATGAATGGCGAAACTCATTCTTCGTGGGGGAAGCCCCTCTCGGGATACCGAAAGACGAATGCGCCCGATGGTTGCATAGGGGATGGTCTTCCAAGTGAGTTTCGGCACAAAAAGAGCTTCGTAGGCAACGCCTGTTCCTGTGAAAATTTTGTGGGCGGACGAGGCCTGTTGCAAAAACGAATCGGAGGTAATATCGACCTGATCGTTAGGCGATTGCGGTTCGACAATCATTTGGAAGGGGCGTCCCGCCGCAATCGAATAACGACCTTTGGAAATTTTTAGCGGTTGCCCTTTCGCCAAAAGTTTAACGGATTTGGGGGCTAGTGGAAGAATCGATACAGGAGATTCACGCAATCCATTGGGGGTATCTCCCGACGGCATGTTTTCGGGCGTAAGCATTTTTTAGTCTCCAGATGGTTTATTCGTGGGTTTTTGCCATTCTGAAATCATTTTTAGGATGGGTTCCGAGATTTCCTTGAGAAATCGTTGCAGAATTTCCATCGCTTGTTTTTCCGAGTCCTGACAGCTTTCGTACTCCTTCCAAGCCTCGGAGAAGAATTTATCAAAAGCTAAAATCTTATACAAAGTGGGAGTATCATATTGATGAATTTGGATGTCGTATCCCTTACTTTGAGCCTCATCATAAACTTCTTTGGATTTCCCCTTGCTGATGGCAGCCAAACCATCCGAACGTAGCAGAATGAGCTTATTCATCCCACATTGTGTATCTTGGACTAGCTCGATTCGGTTTTTCAGATCGTTTGCCTGTCCTGTACGGCGGCCCATCCAAAAGGCGATCCCCAAACTGATGGGATTAGGGTCTTGAAAGCGAATGAGGTTCAGGTATCCATATTGGTTTTTGTTCTCGTTGTGATACAATTCGACCTTTTTCCAAGTTTGAGTGCCGTCGATTTTTCGTTCATGAATTTTGGAAAGCCATTGGTGCAGAGCATTATGAAAAGTTGGTATCTCTGAACCGGCGAAATCGGGGTCAGCCCCAAAGTCTTTTGAGACGAGGGTCAGCGTGTTTTCCCAAATCTGTTTGAAGCTGGCATAAAGGTCACGCGGCGGCGGCGGAGCCACATAAACGATTTGGTTGTAGCGGTCCGCCAGTTTTCGCATGATAAAGCGAATGGTCGCCGCTGAATTTTGAAGTTGGGCCACATCCTCCCTACTGAAGGGGAATTCTAAGGGGATGTCCCAACCTGTGATTTCTGGGACAATCCTTTTGACCCCGTTGCGAATCAATTTCAGAACAACTTGTTCCGAGACAGAACTCGGCAGATTGATCCGTGTGATCGAAGGCCGGCCTTTCAGGGAGAAAGGTAATTGCAGCCTCATCCGCATTTGTTCGGGCAATCGATTGGCAAGCTCGTTCCAGACCCCTTCTTCCATGAACAGAAGCAAGCACACATTCGGAAGCTCATTGATGATGGTTGTGAGAGTGTTCCCGAAATAGTAGGATTTTTCTCTTGTTTGTTCTGGGGTACCGCCAACGAAATAATCTTCTAATTGGTCGAAAACCACGCAAACAGGGATTTTGAGTTCCCGAAAGGTCTCCAAACAAACCATTAAGATATTGCGGGCAGTGAGTTGTTGGTTTGGGGTATTGGTTTCTTCATTCAGGATAACCGATTGAAGATTGTCCTGATTTTGGAATAAGGCCAATTCAATGAATCCGCTGAACAATTTTTGCCGAATCAGACCCGTCGGGGTACGTGGTTCGTTTTTCTCAAGATATTTCTGAATGATCTCAAAAATATCCTTAAGATCGAATTGGTTTGTTGCACAAGCCTGACGAATTTGTTCAATAGAGGTTCGCGGATCATTACAAAGTTCGCTGATCTGCCCGATTCGTTTGAGCCGATCCTGTACGTTATTTTGACCCCCGAAACGCTTAAACGGGTTGAAAAGCCCCCCCCCTCCTGTGGTGGGGAACAATTCGACCTTTTTGGCATCAGGGAGTGAATTCAGGGTTTCCCTGAGTACCCGCTTGGTGATTTCCTCGGCGATTTTATTGCGGAGGCGGGTGGAATCTGCGTTCTTTTCCAGTAAATGATTCGCAACCAAGAATAGAAGAAAGTTCAGCGCATCGATCCCTTCGGTGAGTCTCGGCACAATAATGAAGAGGGTTTCTTGCCCCTCTTGCAGAGCTTTGTTCCTCAGATGATCGCGTAACTGGTACAAAAGTTGCGTTTTACCGGCGCCCACCTGACCGATGATCGGGATGCCCTGCGTTCCTTGGGTTCCCGATCGGTATTTCTCTATGATCTCCGTGAGGTCGGCCATTTGCGAAGCATTGTATTCCGGAACAGTCAATTCTAGGGACTGTTCCGAAACACTGGTGCGGACAACCGAATTATCAAATGGGTTGTATTCCGAACGCAGTTTTTCGAGAAGGATTTTTCTCTTCTCTTGGTCGGAAAGACCTTTAGCCGTGAATATCAAGTCGGTGGGCATAGTACATTACCTTGCTAGAAATAAAGAAACCCAATTCGGGGTTTGGCATATCATCAATAACACCGGACCAACCACTCAGACGAATTTTTATTTGGTTGAGATTCCGGAGGGCATCGTGAAATTGCCCACGAGTTAGATCAGGGAATCGGCTCTCTAATGAATTCCAAAGGGTATCGAAGCGAATTCCTAGTGAGCTTTCGGTTTGGGTGCTCACTTGGGCCATGATGGCATCTTCGATTTGTTCGAGTTGGGGCTTGGTGCTTTCGTTCGTTGGGGACGAACTTTGATGAATGTTAGGGGATTCTACCCGCTTTAATGCTTCAGTCAGGGCATCGAGAACGGGTTTAGGATCGATCTGAGTTTGTGGGGTCGACCTAGAACCAAGTTCTTTTGACAAATCTTCTTTGATATTACCGACACTCTTGACAAGTTCTTCTTCGAGCTTGCTGAATTTTTTTTCCAGCTCGCTCATCAG
>CAZFDX010000766.1:0-3086 GCA_964518325.1 uncultured Alcaligenaceae bacterium
ATACAGTGGGTCAGCAACAGCGGTCGAATTTTCTTTTCAAAAAACTCTTCTTGGGGACCTGTTGCCGATTGGGCGAATAGGGGAGAGGTCAGGAACAAACTAAAAATGAGACATCGCATAGAATTTATAACCGAAGAGTGACATTGAGGAAGGATTCGTTCCTCAGTGAGGAACCATTTCATCCGCGTGGTAGCTCGAACGAACAAACGGACCCGCAACCACTTGCTTAAAGCCAAAGGTCCGTGCTTTTTGGGCAATTTCATCGAATTCTTGTGGGGGGACGAACCGAGCGACGGGGATATGTTTCAGCGTGGGAGCCAGATATTGTCCCAGTGTCAGCACATCGCAGCCGATGGCTCGGACGTCGGCAATCACATCGAATAATTCACTAATCGTTTCCCCAATGCCGAGCATCAGACCCGTTTTGGTCACCATTTGTGGCGCCCTTTGTTTGACACGGGCCAACAAATCTAAACTACGGCGATACTCGGCTCGTCCACGAACCTTTTTATAAAGTCGCGGCACCGTCTCTAAATTATGATTATACACCTCAGGGGCCGAATCGATCACGCGGTCAATCGCTTGAGTATCGCCCAGAAAATCGGGGGTCAGCACTTCGACGGCGGCCCCCGTTCTTTCTCGAACGGCGATTACGCAACGGGCAAAGTGATCGGCCCCCCCATCGGGAAGATCGTCTCGGGTCACCGAGGTAATCACCACATGTTTTAACCCCAACCGAGCTGCGGCTTCGGCCACCCGTTGCGGTTCATCTTCTTCCAGTTCTAGGGTTTCTCCTCGTGGGACCGAGCAAAAGCCACAGGGCCTTGTACATACATTTCCCAGAATCATGAACGTGGCGGTGCGACGGGCATAACATTCGGGTCGATTCGGGCAACGGGCATTTTCGCAGACCGTTTCGAGCCGCAGGTCGCGCAGCAGGTTATGAGTAAAGAAGTTTTCGTTGCCGACAGGTAGGGACCGTTTCAACCACACAGGAAGGCGGTGCCTAGGAGCTTCGGGTTCGGGGGCTTCGTTCAAAACGGGGAGTGACAACATATCAGTTTACGGTTCCTGTAAGCGGAGCGAAAACACCTTCCTAAGTATTATAGAACCGTGAGACGACAAGGCAGCCAACTGTTTCACTAGATAAGCGCGGAGTATGGCATCAGTACGATCCGTTCAGGCGGAAGACTATGGATTACGGTTAATAAGGATTGGGGTAGAAAAGGTATTGGGTTGGTAAGGATAGGGGTGATGAATAGATCAGCGGGATACGGGAATCGAACCCGTCTCACCACCTTGGGAAGGTGGGGCACAACCAATATACCAATCCCGCACATGAGATAATGTACCAAAAGACACGCCCGACGCAAGAGAGGTTCAAAGAAAAAAATAGATCGAAAAGGCTAAAGGGCAAAAGGGGTAAAGGTGCAGAAGGAGAAGGGAATCGCCAAAGTGAGCCGCGACCGTGTGGCAGTTGATGTGTGGCAGTTGATGTGTGGTATTTGATGTGTGCCATTTGAGAAGCGAAATAGGTTGAATGTCTCGTTGATGGAAGAGGCGATTCTTAGTGTACCCCTCTTGCCTGATGGAGAGCATTAGGGGAATGGGGCTTGGTTTCAGAATGAGGGGGCGAATCGATTCTTTATGTCCCCTCTCGCCTGATGTAGGAAATTGTCTAAGCTAACCTCTGAAATATCGGCGGAGCTTTCCCATGCGATGCCCCACTTGTTCTACGATCAATCTTCCGGGTGCCGATTACTGCGAACGATGCTTGCAGGCATTGACCAGTTTAGATTTGCCCAATCCCCAAGATATTGTTGAAGAGAGCATCCTCAATCATCCGGTGAGTGTGCTTCATCCCAAACAACCTTTGACAGCCAAAGTGGACACCCCTTTGGGGCAAATCATCTACCAACTCGAAGAGCATAGTGTGGGATGTGTGTTGTTAGTCGATGACAAAAACACATTGGCTGGAATCATCACCGAACGTGATTTTGTGACGAAACTCAAAGGTCCGCTCCCGAGCTTTGCCCATCGGCCGGCCTCTGAGCTGATGACCCCGAATCCGACGACCATTGGTCCGGATGACCCCTTGGCGTTGGCTTTGCAAAAAATGGATTTTGGAGGCTATCGCCATTTGCCGATTGTGGAACAGGGGCTGCCGATCGGTATCATCTCCGTAAGAGATGTGCTGCGACACGTTTTGAATTTATGCTCGCGGATTTTGAAACGTCTCGACGATGAAAGTGCTATGTTCCGCAAGGTCAAAAAACACACGAATTAACCCCCCCCCTATGGTGGACCTCTTGAAGGAGTGAACCATGCCCGTTCTGCATCTGACCGAAGCGCAAGTGCAACAAATTTTAACCATGAGCGATGCGATCCCTGCCGTGGAAGCCGCCTTGCGGAAAATCTCGTTGGAAGAAGCCTTCAACATTCCCCGTTCGCGTTGCCAAACCGATTTAGCGATGCTGCACATGCTTCCGGCAGCGGGTAAAACAATCGGTGTTTTAGGGTACAAGGCCTATGTTTCGACCAAGAAACAAACCCGCTTTCATGTGACGATTTATGACGCCAAAACCGGCGAGATGACGGGGTTGCTTCAGGCCGATTATCTCGGGGCGATCCGCACGGGTGCGGCCAGTGCCGTGGCGACCAAAGTACTGGCGAGGGAAAATGCTCACACTCTCGGGATCATCGGCACGGGTAAACAAGCCCGTACCCAATTACTCGGCGTGGCGGCCGTTCGCAAGTTAACCGAAGTGCGTGTTTACAGCCCCAATGCAGAGCATCGCCAGAACTTCGTTCAGGAAATGAGTCAGCAAACGGGGCTTTCGATCGTGGCAGTGGATACGGCAGAACAGGCCGTTCGTGGCATGGACATCGTTTGCACGGCAACGACGGCTCGGGAACCGGTCCTTCTGGGGCAATGGTTAAGTTCGGGTCAGCACCTTAACATTATCGGCTCGAATTTCTTGGCGAAAACCGAGATCGATTTGGAAACGATCCAGCGGACCGACCTGACGGTGATCGATAGTAAAGATCAAGGAAAGATCGAAGCGGGGGATTTTGTCGAGGCACTC
>CAZFDX010000767.1:0-4065 GCA_964518325.1 uncultured Alcaligenaceae bacterium
ACGGAACGCTTTGAAGATACTTCTGCGCTCATGCCGAGCAATACCCGGCCCAAAATCTTGTACTTGGAAAAGGATACCGTAAGGGGTTTCTTCTCCACTGAGGATAATCCGTTTATCTTCTGCTTCCCGAGAGTATTTACAGGCATTATCGATGAGGTTCCCCAAAACCTGAATGAGAATGTCGTTATCTGTGGTCAGTGTGGTTGCCTCCGAGAGTTTATTATCAACCACCAAAATTTTCCCTGCTTGGGTACATCGCTCGGCCCAATAGGATTCGAGTGAACGGAATATCGAAGACACTTTTACGGTGCTAATTTGTAAAGAGGGTTTGGTTTTTTCCAAACGGGCAAAGTCCAGCACGTTGCTTACCAGCCGTTGTAGACGGTCGGCCTCACCATCGAGCGTGTGCAGATATTCTTGTTGCTTTTGGGGATCGCGAATCAAACCAGAATTGAGCAGGTCCACCGTAAGGCGGAAACTCGTCAACGGTGTTCGCAATTCATGCGAGACCGCCGAGACAAATCGCATACGTCGTTCCGAAAGGTCCAAAAGGAACCAACCGCCAAGACCTACGGCTAAAAGAGCAATCAGGGCCGAGGCCCAAGCGAGGGCAAAACCAATCCGTAAGGGGGACCAGCCGATTTGCGGTGCTTCGGTGATCGGTTCCAAGGTAGGGTCGGCTTCCTTTGGATAAAATTCTAAGGGAAGCGTTGACATGGTTCGATCGGGCCGAAGCGGGGCCGTGGCACTCAGCGGGACCAATTGGCAACGAGGAAACAGATCGGCGCATTCCTCGGACAAAATCGATTGCACTTTCTTCCAATCGATCAGATACCCTTGATAAACAAGGCGATTAGCAATCCGAGCAGCACGAACCATAACAAGATGTTCGGGATTTTCTCGATTGGGAAGCCACACGGGTTTCATGCTTCCCGTTTGGACCTCGACGGTCATGGTCCGATCGAGAAGAAGTTTCCCCGTCTCATCTTTCGAGATGACATTCGCTCGCGATTCGTCTGCCGAGTAACCCCCACGACCTTCCTTGCGTGCGGCAGAGAGACGCCCCTGCCGTTCCAAGTATTGGTCGAAATTAATCATCCTCCCATTTTGAACTAAGACCAGAGAATTCTTGGAATTGCCCGGATTCGTAATCCAATTACCCGCCCCACGCGAATCGCCATGACCTTGATTTTTTTCGAGGTTCTTATCGGCTTCACTGCGATTATCTGGTTTCGAGCTTCCAAATTCGGCACTATTCGCCACATTTTGGTAGCTTTTCCGATCTTCTTGAGGTAGTTGAACTTCACTAAAGCTCTCGAAGGGGCCTTCATCGGTATCCGAGGGAGTAATCCCTAGCCCCATGAAAAACTGCCCCGTTTTCAAGTGAGGGTATTTCTGACGTAATTCGTTGAGCAACGAAGCTCGTTCCGGTGTGCAATTGTGCAGGGCAATTTCTAGGGGTTGCTGTCGCAGGGCTTTTTGAAGTTCCTCGGGAATTAATTGTGGCGAGGACCAACCCGAGTAAGGATCGATTTGAAAATGCAGGGGCATCCAATCGGGTAATTCCGCAGTGAGCAAAGGAGACGGGAGCAACACTTTACCCGGTTCCGTAGGAGTGAGGTTCGGGTTCAATGCAGGGAAAGGACTATGAAGGGCCACATAATGGGTCGAGGGTCGGCTTTCTTCACGAGCAATAGCGGGTGCCAATCGGGCATCGGCCCGCCACAAGGCAAGGCGTAAACGGTCATTAAACTCTTTTTGTTTTTGCAAGAAGATTTCGTTTTGCTTCGCCTCGCAAGCTGCCAAAGTCTGATGCTGTTCAACTCGGAGAGCAACAAGGGTGGCCCAGCCTAATCCCCCGAGAAGCAAAATAGAAAGGAGTAAAAACAAAAGCGTCACACGGCGTGGGGGTAGGATCATAGAGTCACTTCATGCAATCACTTCATAGAGATTCTCAAGTCGAAAGCGGGCCGTCCCCAAGCCACTGCTCAAACGGGTAAACTAATGGCAGGGCCTGCCATGTAGCCCCTTGCTCGGACCGTCACAATGGCCTCGGGAGTTTCTTCGCCGGAAGGATCGCGGAGCTTGGCACGCAGCCGCGCGACATGCATATCTACGGTTCGGGTTTCTAACCCTTCGGGGCTAATGCCCCAAACATTTTGCAGTAATTCTTCCCGACTCACAGCCCGATTTTGATTTTCGATAATGTATCGGAGCAAACCCGCTTCCGTTTCACTCAGTTCGATCCGTTGCCCATTCGGCCAACGCAATTCTCGCCGAGCCAGATCGATCGTTCCGGTTCCACATTTCATAGAGATCGTTGCCACAGACTTCGATTGGTTGGGGTTCGAGCGACGAAGGACCGCTTCTACGCGGGCCAAAAGTTCTCGCACCGAGAAGGGCTTCACAACATAATCATCGGCCCCCATCGTGAGACCTTTGACCCGATCCTCCTCCGAACCACGAGCGGTGAGCAGAACCACGGGCCGATGGGGATGATTCCGTCGCACTTCTTGCAGAACTTCTAGCCCGTTTTTTCGAGGTAGCATCAGGTCCAACAAAACCAAATCGACACCAGCACTATTGGCCAGTGAAGCTCCGGTGACTCCATCCATCGCCTCGGTTACTTCGTACCCCGATAGGCGAAGGGCATCCGCAACGCCCCGCCGAATTCCTGGTTCGTCTTCAACAACAACGATTTTACCCTTGCTCATGTGATTCACTCGCAGAGTTTGCCTTAATTATCATGACGATTCAGAAACTCAAAAAATTTCCCATTCTCAAAAAATCTTCCACTTTCTGGGAAACTTTTTACGGCAAAAATTAAGGGGTTTCTGATCTCAGCCTGTCGAGAGATCGTCAGGTAATGGGCGCTATTTTTTGAGCGAAAAGGAGACAAGATTTTTGTTCCACCCGTTGAGTGACGAAGCCTCCTCAAGGGTTGCGACCTAACGTATTATGACAAACCACAGGGGTTTCTCAATAGAACTCTTGAGCAATCTTTCTCGTTGGCGCTGCAAACAAGAATTTTGAGGAGTAGTAAAACCTAAAACCTTTTCGTGATACTCGATCCCTTTCCCCACCAATCGAGGTTTACTTGGATTCTTTCTCTTGATACTGTTGTTTCAAAATACCCCTCAGTGCATCATCGAGGGCTTTTTCTTGGGGAGGAAGCGGTTTTTTCTTTTTCTCCTCGTCGATGAACTGCTCCCGTTTTTTGTTGAGTTCCAAGATTTGCTTCCGTAGGGAAGTGCGTTCCTCTATCATCTTTTTGAGTATCGCTTCTCGATCTTCGGGTTTGGCTTTTTGGAGTTCTTCGGGGAGTTCCTCTTCTTTGAGTTTTTTCCAATCGAAGGTTTTGTCCGTCTCGATTCGGTCAATCAGGTCCCAATGAGCATTCTTGTATAAACCAGTGGCTTTCGAGGCAGCACGGTCTAACTCGGCCGCTTTACCAAGGGATTGTGCGTTCTGATCTTGAAGAGCTTGGTTCCGGCGTCGTTCGAGATTTTCCTTTCCACCATAAGCCAAGTAGGTGTTGTTGAGTTTTCCACCAAGTTCGCTCAATTCTTTATCAAATGGGGTCGCAATCGCTACCTCGGTCGCGGCCCGATTCATGTCGATGTTGGCGTAGCTTCCGCCGGCATCCCGCGCGAATTTCTCCCACCCTTTGGCTTCAGGGGCCTGACTGGCACCACAATAGATTGTGTTGATATAGACCTTTTGTTTTTTCGCTAAGGTTGCGACGCTTTCTAAACTCCCTTCTCGATCCTGATCGACCGGTTCGTTCCCACAAACAAAAATGATCTTGATGGCTTTGGCGTCGTCGGACCATTTTAATTCTTTCAGGGCCGCTTGGCTGACTCGGGCTACATATTCCTCGCCACCACTGATTTTGGCCTCGAAGAGCTTTTTGTAAACTTCATCAAGGTCGGTTGTCGGGACCAGCTTGTTGATCACATAACCCGAGTCTTTGCCATATTCGGGACTTCCTGTCTCTTATATACACCTGACGCTGCCGACGAGCTCCTCTGCGTATATCTGTCGGGCTGCCGTACAACGCAACAA
>CAZFDX010000768.1:0-1703 GCA_964518325.1 uncultured Alcaligenaceae bacterium
GGTCAGATTTGTAAAAGATACGGGGGTGGGGATGACCTTTGGAATGATTTTCGGAATGATTGGGGTTTCGGAAACGATCGATCTTCCCTTATCCAAACGCCGAAAGCACCTATCTGTTCCCCCCCCCCTATCCAACTCCGACTGAACATCTTTTTACGAGGATCGAAGAACGAAGAGCTAAGATCAAAGATCGCGGAGAGATATTCAGGTAGAACAATTTTTCACGAAGAGCGAAGAGCACGAGGGAGCTTCGGGCGGCATAAAAAGAAGGTCAGCAACACCACGAGCGCCATTCCTACATGCACAGCCGTGTAGCCCCAACTTGGTAGATCGATAAAGATTAGATTGTGTAAAAACCGGCTCAAAAATGTTTCGCCGGAAACCGGTTGACCAGCCAATTCTCGAAAATGCTCTTCCCAAACGGTCAACGGACAACGCATATCGATGGCTTCTTCAAAAGCGACAAAGCCAATGCACGCAAGATGGGTCACGCGGAACCAAAAATTGCGAATCCATTTCCAGCCAAGGGGCCAGCCGATCATGATGAGGAGTTGACCGACAACCACATAGCCGACGTAGCCGACGTGAATTGCTACCATCAGGTCTGATACAAATGCGATCATGTTGACCGTGTGTGAAAAGAGGTTTTGGACACCTATTAAGATTCCCAACCGGCCTATTTATTCCAGAAAAATGCAAATCTTGAGATAGGGAGATTCGAGGAAGTGGAAACGCAGTCGGAAACTGGTCTATAGGTAAGAACGACGAAATAGCTATTTGGGAGTCAACATGGGAAATCGGGTTGCAATCATCGGCTCTGGACCGGGCGGACTAGCAGCGGCGATGATGCTTGCCAAAGCAGGTAAACAAGTTACGGTTCTTGAACGAAACGACTATGTCGGTGGGCGTACCTCAATCTTCGAGGCCGACGGCTTCAAATTCGATCGAGGGCCGACCTTCTTCCTTTATCCGCGAATCCTCAAGGAAATTTACGAGGCCTGCGGGAAAGACCTCTTTGAAAAGGTCGATTTAGTTCGGATCGATCCGCAATATCGATTGATCTATGGTGACGGCTCGGAGCTGGTTTGCACTCCCGATGTGAAACGCATGGAGCAAAGCATTGCCGCGTTATCACCCGCCGATGCAGGGAATTTTCGCAAGTTTCTGGAAGAGCATCGCCACAAATTTGCCTCGGTCGCGCCGTGCTTGCAACGCCCCTTCTTAGGTTGGAAAAGCCTTTTCAGCAAAGATTTATTCCGATTGCTCCCTTGGATTAAACCTTGGTCCTCACTCGATCGCGAACTCCGCCGTTTCTTCAAAGATGAACGGGTCCGCTTGGCCTTTACCTTCCAAGGGAAATATCTGGGGATGTCCCCCTTCAAATGCCCCAGCGTTTTCTCGATTCTTTCTTACTTGGAATACGAACACGGAGTTTACCACCCCATAGGCGGTTGCGGAGCCGTCAGCAAAGCGATGGCCGAAACCGCAGAAGAACTCGGAGCCGACATTCGCTTGGGCTGCGAGGTCCAAGAGATTCTTTTCCAAGGTCGCAAGGCCGTCGCAGTTCGCACAAACGAAGGGGTCGTGGATTTCGATCATTTAATTATCAACGCCGACTTTGCCCGTGCGATGTCTCGCTTGGTGCCGAATCATCTTCGCCGACGTTGGAAAGACCAGAAATTGGCCAAAAAACGCTATTCCTG
>CAZFDX010000769.1:0-2042 GCA_964518325.1 uncultured Alcaligenaceae bacterium
GGGGGGGGCCAGCTCGCTTCACGGCTTGTTGGACTTGTTTGCTGACTTGGTTGAGATCGTTCCCTTCGATGTTGGCCACAATGCTAATCATTCGACGCATGTTGTAGCGATCGATTTGCCCGGGCATGGTGCTTTCCCGAACGACTGCCACATCGCGGAGCAGCAGCGAATGCCCCCCGAAGCCGCCGTTCATTCCGGTCATTGCTGGGTTGGCATGATAACCATGATTGCTTCGACTGCGAATGGGCATCATCTCGATGACACTGATGGAATCGACCTTGGCCACGGGCATTTGCACTTGCACGATGTAACCTTGCCCTGTACTCGGATCACGCCAATAATTGGGAAGAACGTACCGACTGGAACTGGTCGTTGCCAACAGCGAGCGAGAAATATCTTGGATTGAAACCCCGCTAAGGCCCGCTTTGATTCGATCGGTCCGCACCTCGATAATCGGATAATCTTGGGGTTGCACAATCTGCAAATCACGCAGCGCGGGGATTTTCTCCATCTCGGCCTTGACCTTCTGAGCATGCGGGAGGGTCTCTTTGATATTGGGTCCAAACACGCTGACTTCCACTTGGTTCGGTGAACCAAAACTCATCACCTCGTTGATAATATCGGCGGGTTCAAAACTGGTTCGCAGGTTCGGGAGACGTTGGGCCATTTCACTTTCTGTCAAACCTTCTTTTAAGTATTCCTCGCGCAGCCATTGTCGAAGTTCGTCGGGAAGTTTGGCACGCAGCCGAGATTTAAGTTCCTCGATGCGAATGCCCGCTTCCGGACGGATCGCGATTTTGAGATAGGCCTCCTCCGGCCCGCTGGCCCATTGGTAAATCCCCTGCACCGGATAGTTCGATGGCGAGGTTCCGACGTAACCCACTGAAAGTTCCAATTGACCTGTTCCCACTTCTTTTTCGATGAGTCGAAGAGCTTCCTGACATAAGCGTTCCGTCCAATCGATACGGGTTCCGGTGGGCGCTCGAAGCCGGATTTGAAATTGTCCCCGATCGGTTTTGGGGAAAATTTCGATCCCCAATCGTGAGCCTACGCCCACAATCACCAAGGCACAGATTGCAAAATAAATCGGCACTAGAAGGTAACGGGTTCGCAAGGTCAGCGAAACCAAACGCGAATAAAATCGTTGCAGGGCATGCGGGCCATGTTCCCCATGCGAATGCTTTTTGAGTAACCAAACCGACATCACCGGAACGAAAGTACTCGAAAGCAAATAAGAGGCGATCATCGAAAATCCCACGGCCAAGGATAACGGCACAAACAAGGCCCGAGCGCCACCTTCCATAAAGCCCGAAGGAATAAACACCGCCAAGATACACAACATGGCCAACAATCGGGGCACGGCGGTTTCGCTATTGCCTAGTCGCACCGCTCGGGCGATGGAATCGGTTTTGGCCATTTGGGTGTGGATATTTTCCACCTCTACGGTCGCTTCATCGACTAAGATGCCAATCGCAAGGGCTAAACCTCCTAGCGTCATCAGATTCAATGTGTGACCACAAATCCAAAGGGCTATCAATGCCGAGAGAACCGCAAGGGGAATGTTCAGAACCACCACAATCACGGTTCGCCAATCTCGTAAGAAAAACAAGACCATCACACCGGTCAAGACGGCCCCCAGCAGGGCTTCAAAGGCGACCCCCCAAATGGCTTCCCGCACGGTCGGCGATTGATCGAAAGCAAAATCAATCTGCACATCTTCCGGCACTTGTTCGCGTAAGTAGGGTAAAGCCTTTTGTAGTTCGCCGACCACCGCCAAGGTCGAGGCATCGGCCCGTTTCGTCACTAACATAAAAACCGAACGCCGACCATTCACCAAGGCATATCCCGCAGTAATATCCGAACCATCTTCGATTCCTCTTTCTTTGTCAACAATATCCTTCAAAAATCGGGGGTTCGGTCCTGCGGTGACCGCAATGTTTCCCAGCTCGGTCTTTGGATCGTGCCCGACCCTACTATTCGGCGTCACACGATATACACGATCTTGGTGGCGACAATTCCCTGCAGGCACACACAAATACCCC
>CAZFDX010000770.1:0-1571 GCA_964518325.1 uncultured Alcaligenaceae bacterium
CCCCCCGATATTGCGAAAGAAAAAGTGAGGGTTCCCATCGTTCGTGACAATCAAATCGGGGAAACCATCTTCATTGGCATCGCACGCGATCACTCCCAAGGCCGAAGCAACTGGTACCGCATGCCCACTTAAGGTGGAGGATACTTGAACCCCTGCTTCTTGTGAAACATCGACAAATTTCTTCCCATCGATATTGCGATAGAGCAAACAATGTGTGGCAGCAAATTGTTTGGGTGAAAAATCGCGGGGGCGATTCTCTTGGGCGGAATCACTTTTCGGGTTCCAAAGAACATAGTGACAGATGAATAGGTCCAATTTCCCATCGAGATCGTAATCAACAAAAGTGCATGAGGTCCCCAAGGGAAGTTCCCCGTCCCAATTCCAAAATGCCTCGGGGGGGACATTCGGTAAATCGATTTGTTTCGGGAGAACCGTTTGAGTCACCTCGACGAATTGTTTCCCACCGACGTTCCGAAATAATCGATGCACTCCGACCCCCGAAACGAATAGATCGAGATAACCGTCGTTATCATAATCTCCTGCACAAACCCCGATCCCCACAAAGGGAATCGCCAAGCCGTAGGCCTCGGTGACATCCTCGAATTTCCCCCCCCCCACGTTGCGATATAATTTCCCCATGTGAGCCGGAACGGCCGGCTGATTAGGCCAAGCCAAATTTGGGAAATAAAGGTCACATAAACCATCATTATCAAAATCGAAGGCACAAACCCCGCCGGCCAGCAATTCTGGCAGCGTCCGTTGCGGATGCAAGTGATTGGCTAATTGGAATTTCAAGCCACTTTGTTGCGTGAGATTCAGAAAGGGGATATTCGGTAAAGAAACGGGGGCCTGCGATAATTTTTGAGTCCCATCGGCATTCTCGGGCGTCCCCTGCCATAATCTTCGTGCGTATTTGGTCGAGAAAAACGCCACACCTAACGAGATAACGAATATACATAAAAACATTAAAATTTTACGTCCCATGATCTTTTGCCTTTGCTGAATCGAATCGGCCAAGCCCTTCCGAACTGTTTTCATTCATATTAGAAAACCCCTGCGAAACCTTCTGCCCCCACTTAAAGATTCCGAAGGTTCGTTCATGTGGTCCGAAACAATCGCAAGAGGCGAATCGATCAGCATGCATGTTGTGAAATGCCGGCGAATTCGTCTGAACCACAAACCGCCATCGTTCTTTCCCAAACGGTTCCCACGTTCCCTAATCCCCAAATTGGTGCTGAGTTCTGCGAGTCGTCTTCGTCTTGCAAAGAACTGTTACGGAAGCGTTACCTGAATTTTGCGAAGGTGAATCGTTTAATTATTAGTATCCAACACACAAGATGTTTCTCTCTAGGGGCAACCTATGTTCCGGTCAATAGTAGGAGCTATCAGTTTAGCTCTTGTACCCAGCTTCCTCTTGGCGGCCGATCCTGTCAAACCGATCCCCAAAAGTCGGCCGGTCGATCTCGTGATCTGCTTGGACACTTCTGGTAGCATGAATGGATTGATCGACTCGGCCAAGAGAAAATTATGGCTGGTGGGGAACGATCTCGCCAAGACCGCCCCCACTCCGG
>CAZFDX010000771.1:0-2815 GCA_964518325.1 uncultured Alcaligenaceae bacterium
CCCGATTGCATTAAAATTGTAAAAAGAATGAGAAGCAAAAAAAACACCAAAACGAAATCGAACGCAAATTCCGGGTGATTAGCCTTTCGAGTGCGTAACAGTAACGCGTCATACGTCATGGAACCGGCCTGTAGACGGTCCGTTGCCGCACGCGTAGATTTTGCTTTGAGCATGGTGATGGCTGCGATTGTCATCACAATCACCAAGGCAATCGAGACGGCGTACTCTGCGGACGGTAATCCTGATTCCCCCTGCAACCATCGACAACTCGATCGAAAAAAACTTCGCACGAATTGATTCCTCCCCAATGCAGAATGATGATGAAATTCCCGAGCACTGGAATCTCGGCCTTTACATTCAATCAGTTGGTAACATCCTTGCCTTGGACCGTACAATTCCTTGTCAGTCAGGGGCATTGAGTTATGTCAGGATTCTGTCAGGAATTATTTCCCTGCCTGTGTCCCGACGGTGGAAAGAACCCCAATACAAACCGTCACGACCAAGGCCAGCATAATGGCGTATTCCACTGCTGTTGGTCCGTCTTCTTTTTTCAGAAAGTTGACACAAGCTCGCGCAAGATTCCTCACTTCTAACCCTCCCTTGGTGTAGAACACTGCGTAGATGTCTAGACACACTCCACGCTCACCACGAGCGTATGAGATACCATTTTCCAACGGCGAATGGAAGTCACTTTCCAAAAAGATTTTCTTTTTGGCTGCGTTTCTTTTCCGGTTAGGCAAGATGGTTAAGTCTAGTTAATTAAATGAGTGGAAAATCTACAAATTTCCGCCTCTTTAGATAGTCAAAACACCTTTTTTTGCAGAAATTTCAACTCGTCAACTTTGATCGAATCGAAAAATTGCATCTATAGTTGTAACACAAATTTCTCATATTCTGGTCGTTTTATACCAAAATAGATTTCTTCAGATCGAAGCAAATCATACTGCATTTTGAATTATCGTCATAACCCATTTTGAAGCGAGCGGTCGGGGAGTCTGGACGTTGGAAACATGTTCGTGTGCAGGCTCTCTCGGACGCGAGTGGCCCCTCACCACTGGTGGTCCGTTTTCCGTTTGGCTTCAAAAATGTGTCGCTGAGGAGAAGGGGCTTAGGACAGCTTGTCCGCAGCCCGCTCCTCCGGAAGGTTCGGCTTTCGATCAACTACCGCTGGTAGCGGCTTGCAGTTTCGTTCCGACGTTCGAGAACGTACTGTTGGCTTGGACACCCAATTGCGTAATGGCGATCAAGCACACCACGATAATGAGGGCCAACATCACAGCGTATTCAACGGCTGTGGGACCATCTTCTTTCTTCAAGAAGGTCACTAATTTCTTAGTCAGATTTCGCATCTTCAATCCTCCGGCGGTCTCTTCGGACCAAGTTGAAAATTGTGAGCGGGTCTCAAATCCGCCACCACGCACAAAGCCTAGAAAATCCTTCGGATCGATACGGTCGTTGCGAACATACATAATTTGAAAAAGTTACATGATCTGGACAGGATGAATCGATTGTAACGATTAGTTGGCCTCGTTCGAGTGATTCGCTCCTCGGAAAGCCCGAATAACCTGCCTGATTTTCCCAATTTGCCTACAAGAAGGGCTTTTGCATCTTTATCCCGAAAGTTTTTTTGGCGGTTCGTGGTCAGAATTTCCTTCAACAAGGCACAAAGCACATAACCGGCTCTTCTCGGTTGATTCGTTCAGGGGGGTCGATCGAGGCCTCGTTGAAGAAACCTCTGCAGGGAATTTAGAACTACACCCAAAGGTTCCTTCCTCACGATACCTGTCTTGTTTTATTCGTCACGAGGCCGGTCGAGGTCTATTCATCGCGGTCTCGGTCGAGGTTCATTCCTCATGGTGCCGGTTGAGGTCTATTCGTCAGGATGCTGGTATTGCTTTACTTGGTAGATGAGCGAGCGATCGCTTCCTTTCTCCGTTGCCTTTGTGTAGATACGGGAACCACTTTTGGATAAATTTCCGATTCTGCCAATAAATGACCTTTTAGATTTTGCTGGGATTTGTAGGTTATCCTCTCGGTCCGTATTTCTCCCTTAGACCGCGATGGAACAATGTCAACACAATTTGTACCGAATGCTCGGCTTCGTACCCTTGTTTTCAAAACCTCTGGCGAAGCAGCCCGTCATGCTGCCTTGATCGTCGAACGACTGGTGCGAGAAAATAACTCCGCCGGCCGACCCACCGTACTGGGCTTAGCGACCGGTTCGACACCGGTTGGCCTGTATCGTGAACTCATTCGTTTACACCGTGAGGAAGGACTCGATTTTTCTGGGGTCATCACCTTTAACCTCGATGAATACTACCCCATGGATGGGAACGATCCCCACTCGTACCGTCGGTGGATGCACGAAACTTTCTTCCAACATGTCAACATCAAAAAACACAATATCCACATCCCCGATGGGACACTTCGACCCGATCAGGTGGAGGATCATTGTGCCCTGTACGAGCAGGCCATTCGCAAAGCGGGTGGCATCGATCTTCAGATATTAGGGATTGGTCGCACGGGGCACATTGGTTTCAATGAGCCTGGCTCGACTCGGAACTCACGCACGCGCTTGGTGACTTTGGACCCTGTGACCCGAAGGGATGCCGCGGCGGGATTTTTCGGCGAAGATAACGTCCCCCAATCGGCGATTACGATGGGTGTGGGTACCATTATGGAAGCCCGCAAAATCGTCATCATGGCCTTTGGCGAACACAAAGCCCCGATTGTGGTCAAAGCCATTGAGCAACCCGCCACCGAAGCGATTGCTGCCAGTTTGTTGCAAAGTCACCCCGATGCCACTTTCTTACTC
>CAZFDX010000772.1:0-1987 GCA_964518325.1 uncultured Alcaligenaceae bacterium
GCCTATGCGCTTATGACCGTTAAACTTGTTGTTACGGAGCGAATTGGCTAAAATATCTTTGCCCTTCCCAATTGGCTTACCTTCATGATGAATCGATTTTGCCTTGTGATCTTGACCCTCGGCGTTTCCTTGGCGAACGCGGCCGAACCCGTCAATTTCACCCGCGATATTCGCCCGATTTTGGCTAAGAATTGTTTTGCCTGCCATGGTCCCGATGAGGAGACCCGCAAGGCCGATTTACGGCTCGATACTAAAGAGGGGGCTTTTCGTCCTATTGAAGGGAAAGCCCCTTTCACTCCGAAGAAGCCAGAGCTTTCCGAGGCTTTTCAAAGGATCATTTCCGAAAAGAAAAGTGAACGGATGCCCCCCGGCGGACCCGAGAAAGCATTGCCTCCGGAACAAGTGGCATTGATTAAACAATGGATCGAACAAGGGGCCTCTTGGGAGGATCATTGGGCGTATGTGAAACCACAGCGCCCACCGGTTCCGGAGTTTAGCGAACCGGCCCATAAAAACTGGGTCAAAAACCCCATCGATGCTTTTGTTTTACAACGCCTGCTCAAAGCGAATCTCAAACCTTCGGAACCGGCCGATCGGGTCACCTTGCTTCGTCGGGTTTATCTCGATTTGATTGGGATTCCCCCGACCCTTAACGAGTTGGAGGAATTCCTCAAAGATCAATCACCCCAAGCGTATGAAAAGGTTGTGGATCGTCTTTTAGCGAGTCCCCACTATGGCGAACGCTGGGCACGGGTCTGGTTGGACTTGGCCCGTTATGCCGACACGAAGGGGTATGAAAAAGACCTGTATCGCAACATTTGGCGTTATCGAGATTATGTGATCGATTCGTTTAATGCCGATAAGCCCTACGATCAATTTACCCGCGAGCAAATTGCTGGGGATTTACTGAAAAATCCCACCCCCGAACAAATTTTGGCAACGGCCTTTCATCGGAATACCCTGACCAATGAAGAAGGGGGAACCGATGATGAGGAATTTCGTGTTCTCGCAGTGAAAGATCGGGTGGATACGACCCTACAGGTTTGGATGGGCTTAACCGCAGGCTGTGCTAAATGTCACAGTCACAAGTACGATCCCATTTCTTTGAAAGATTATTACCGATTGTTTGCCTTCTTCAATCAGACCGAAGATGCCGATCGTGGGGATGAATGGCCCACACAAGCATTACCCGGACCTTATCAAGAAACCCGAATCCGTCGGATTCGCGAGAAAGCCCAAGCGGTCCGAGAGGCGATTGCCGACTTGAATGAACGCAATCTCGATTTGTTGGCACGCTGGGAAGAGGTCGAGAAAAATCGTCGCCCTTGGAAGATTCTGGAACCCAAAAAACTGACCTCGGCCACGGGGGCCAAATTCGAGCAAAAACCCGATGGTTCGACTTTGGTGATTGGTCCGGCCACGAAACGGGAAGTCTACATTATCGAATCGGCGGCCCCCTTGAATAAGTTCACAGGCTTACGCTTAGAGGTGATCCCCGACCCGTCTCATGTGGGGGGGGCCGTCGGACGAGGGCTGGAAGGCAACATTGTTTTAAGTCGCATTCACCTGTTTGTTCGTCCTCCGAAGGGTGAAGTTTACGAAATCAAAATGACCCAAGCCAAGGCGACCTTTTCGCAGGAGTTCTATCCGGTACAACGGGCACTCGAAAGCGAAAATCCAGCCGTTCAGGGTTGGGCGTTGGCACCTCGCCACAAGGAACGTCACACGGCGGTTTTCAGTATTCCCAAGGAAGTGGAAATCCCCGAAGGTTCAGATTTGCTGGTCACCTTAGATCATTCTTACCGCTCCGATTATGCTGGCTTTGCGATTGGGCGATTTCGGCTTTCCGTGACCGATGATGCGAAGCCCAGTCTGGAGGACGACGTCCCCGACTCGATTCGCAAGTTGATGGAAATTCCGATCCCCAAACGAACCCCCGAGCAAATGAAAACCTTGATGAAGTACTTTACTTCGATCTCCCCTGAGT
>CAZFDX010000773.1:0-1763 GCA_964518325.1 uncultured Alcaligenaceae bacterium
GAGAATTATAGCTGGCGCTGAAAATCACATCCGTTGAATTCGAGAGGACCCTTTCTGGGTTGGATAACTGTGTTGCTGTTGCGATCGTTTCATTAGAAGAAAATTCAGGCATGACGGAGTTAGTCAGGAAGTTAGAGATTTGGTCCTGCAAGGAGAGCATACTCGCGGTGCCCACCCGTAGTTGATAACTGCCGACACCAAAAACATCGCTTCTTGCCGCAGAAACACTGACGAAATACGTTGCCCCCAAACTTAAGTTGCTGAGATTCAAGGTCACACTATTATTGAACAGGCTCGAAGATTGACCGCTGGCAATGATTCGCCCGTTGGCATCTGTGACACGGACGATGGCATTTAATAAACTGCGACCTGCAATATCCAATCGGACTTGCATTGAAGAACGTGAGGCAGTGAATCGGTACCAATCCACATCCGCAGTGGTTGTAATATCGGCTTCGGCCCCCGAGTTAGGCAACGCCGTTGCGGTGGTCCGAGAACCATTATTCGCTGCCAAATCATACGGGTCCGCAGAACGGGTTCCGTAAAGTGATTGGATCGAGTTAATATCTTCGGCACTCAAACTAGAACGAACACCATTATAAAACTCGTACATCACCGAGGAAGTCGAAGTGCTATTGCCAATACCCAAGGCATGGCCCGCTTCTTGAAGCATCACGGTATACAGATCGGCCGCATTCTTCTTTCCGCCAATCGATAGAAATTTATTGGTGTTGATGAGAATCGTCCCTGACCAAGAGCTATACATATCCGGTGGAGCGGTGATCGCGTAAACATCTTGTGCTAAAGGGACCCCTGCAATCCGAATATCGCCAAACCCTCGATTTCCCTGAACGCTGCCCCCTGCCGTTAAGGGTGAGCCATCATCGCTGACAAGGCCGATATTCACGTTGGCTTGGACTGCCCAAGTTTGAAAGGCCCGAAGAATTTCCGTTTGCCATGCCTGAGTATTAGTCCCCAGCATGGCATAAAGGGTACTTGGTTCCGTTCCGACCAAGGTCCCATCGGGTACAAAACTCAGGGTCACTTGGCTTCCATCTTGCCAAGGGATACCAAAAGTGGCTGGTAAATCACGTTTTTCGAGAGAGAGGAGATTAAGTTTGGTAGGTTTCATGTTCATTTTGCGGATACAATTTCTCGTGATAAGAGAAGCGGTAATCAGAAAAATGGTCCGCCAAAAAAAGGTAAAATCGTCTTTTATTTCGTTTCTGGCGATTTGTGTAACCGTTTGGCAAGGTCCAGTGCGCGAACAAAGGTGGGATGTTGACGGATCGGATCGATATCTTTGTCCGACTCGATGAGAGCAAAATCGTGGAACCCCGCTTGGAGGGATTTTTCAAATAGGCTCAAGGCTTCTTGGGCGGCCTCAGGATCGTGTTTAGAGAGCAAGGCATACAAGCTCGCTTGCTGGTACATACCAAACGGGGAACGATCGTGTTTTCGACAGTATTCCACATCTTGGCGGGCCTGTTTAACATTCCCCAACCGAGCATGATACACCCCGCGTGCCCCCCGTGCCGGAAGGTAGTCGGGATACCATTTCAGCATTTGATCTAAGCTGGCGATGGCCTCTTCGATTTTCCCTAACTTTTCAGCTAATACATAAACCTTATTCTGCAAAGCATCCCGTGAACGGGGATTCAGCTTCAGAGCCTGTTCAAAATCGGCCAATGCTTGGCGATTATCCTTCTCCAAATAAGCCAAGCCCCGATCGATCCAACCTTGTTCATCGGTCGGTGTGATCT
>CAZFDX010000774.1:0-11790 GCA_964518325.1 uncultured Alcaligenaceae bacterium
CCTTCTGTTGGGGTAAGCCCCGATTTTTTGATTCTCTTTTTTTGATTTTTGTATTTTGGTTGAAGTTAAACCGATTATTCGTCATGAGAGTTAATGGGGAATTTACAGTTTTCTGGTGAAAGGCCCTATTTCCCCAAGCGGCATTTCACCAATCTCTTTGGAGGAGATTTCCGTGTCTATTCGTCGTTGGTTAGCTGCCACGACCCTCACGGCCGGTTTCGTGTTCGGCACGGTGAGTTTGGTCCCTGCAGCAGAACCAAGCAGGGCCGACTTTACGTTCGGTGCCCTGCGGACGGCCCATCCTGAAGCGGCCAAAGCTCAGGCAGAGGAGTGGTTGAAGAAAGTGGGCAAGTACGATGCTACTGCCTTCAATAAAATCTGGGCCGATGAAAACGCAACCGTGCTCGATCGTACATTGCAAACGTTGGAACTTGGAAGTGAAGACGCCAAACGAATCCTGACGGAGGCTCGGCAGGCAGACAAAGCCGCCCCGAAAGCGGTCCCCGAGTTACTCAAGGATACTAAGCAGGACTCCTATTTCCGAGCGAATTTGGTTTTGGGATTCGGGAAATACTTGGCGATGGCTCGAGTTTATGAAGAAGCACTGGAAGCCTTCGAGACCATTAAACCTGAACAAGTGGTTGATCCTTCGAGTTTCTTGTTTTACAAAGCGGCTGCCGAATTTTCTCTCATGAAGAAAGATGATGCCACTCGAAGCATCGTCAAACTGATTGATGATACTGTCGATGCCCCCGATCGATATCGTATGGTCTCGGCCAGCATGTATCTTGAGATGGCCTCATGGAAAGAGAAAGGGCTAGGGAACATTGCTCGCTTGATGGATAATGTGGAGCGACGGCTCGATCAGGCTCGCGATGGCGAAAAGACCCAAGACCTGCAAAAGAAAATCGTTCTTCGACTCGATGAGCTAATCAAAGAGAAGGAGAATCAAAATAGTGGCGGGTCCTGAAACGGTGGTGGATGCCCCTCCGGCGGTCAGCCGGGACAAGGTGGCAACCCAAGCGGCAACCGCTCTAATGGTCCTGCAGATCAATCCAAACCAACCGGCCCCGGTAGTGATAAGGGAATTGTCGATAACAAGACTCTTCGGAAGTATGCGGATTCATGGGGAACTATGCCTCAGAAAGAACGCGAACGTGCGATTGCAGAAATGACGAAAGATGCTCCTCCAAAGTATCGTCAATTTGTTGAAGAATACTTCCGGCAACTCTCGAAGACCTTACCGGCTCCCGAGTGAGTGCCCACGCTGCTTTTGAAAATCTCTCAAGGGTCTCTGTAACACGAAACAGAGACCTTTCTTTTTTTCTCGCTTGTGGAATTCAATGGCTTGGTCCCAACCTTCGCACCTTATTCCCCGCTGTCGCTTTCGTTCCTTTACGATTATTTCTGGAAGCGGGTCTTGAATTTTTCCAGCAACTCGACTTTGTTTTGTCCTTCCAGTGCGCTGAGCATGGCCTGTTGCGCTTCGGGGTTGGTTACATCAATCAGCAGAGCATCCCACGCAATCGCTTCGGCTTTGGCGAATTCTTTTGCTTCAAGCAATAGGTTGGCGAGTTGAAGGCGACTCTTCAGATCGTCGGCATCGTTGGCGACCTGTTCGGAAAGAACATCGATCAGGCGGGGCGAATCCTTTTCTTTGAGGTAAATGTCGATCAATTCCCGAAGCCAATTTCCATCGACGGGGGCTACCTTGCGGCCTTTCTCAAAGTAGCGGGCGGCTTTTTCGAGGTTGCCCTCTTTTTTGTAGATGCGGCCTATTTCTTCGAGCAATTTGGGGTGTGTTTCATCTTTTTTCAAGGCGATTTCCAGAAGGGCCACGGCTCCCACGTTATCGCCGGCGTTGAGCAATAACCGAGCTTTCACCAACGTCGCCAGCGGATGTCCCTCCGATTTGTTGAGAACCTCATCGACCAGTTTCCTTGCTTCGTTGAGCATGCGTCGGCGCTCGTAGCCGTCGGCCACTCGGGCGGCCAAATCCACGTCATCGGGGTTGGCTTGATGCGCTTTCAGAAGTTCGTCGAACTTCATCGGTTTCTCGGGGGCCGTTTGGGGTCGGGTGGAAATGGCCTTGACTTGTTTCTCGATGTAATTGCGGTACCGTTTCTCGAATTCCTCTTTACTCAAATCGAGAGTTTTCGAGAGAGCGGTCGCATCGTCGAGACCTTCCCGATAGGCATTCAACAATTTCGCTATGGCTTCTATCCCAAAGGTATCGATCACAAATTGCACATAAAGGTTGGCCTGACAGTAGGCCAAATTCCACTCGGCTTGATTTCGGGGGCGAACAAATCCCAGCAGAATAGTATCGAGGTTCAAAAGGTCGTTTTTCTCAAAGCGTTCACGAAGAATGACGTTCCAAATGGGTGGGCGATTGCCCCCCTCTTGGCGGACGGCTAACCCTTCGGTCAACCAGTGTGGACATTGAAAATCGGTCTGGGCTAAGTTGAACACATGAACCAATTCGTGGCGGATCACGCGGCCCCAATTGAACGGGGCGCGAATCCCCTTCCCTTTGGGAGAGACCATAGTAACCACTCGTCCGGTGCAGGCGCCGATGGTGTGTAAATCGGGCAAACCGACCGTGCGTCCACTAAACATTTCATGATTGTTGAAGATTTCGACCAAGGTGCGCCCCGAGGGTTCAAAGGCAAAATCCTTGGCTAATTTAGCATGAACTTCCTCAAGGTAGTCGGCCAGAAACTGGGCCAAGAGGGTATCGTTTTTGGGATCGAACTTGATGGTGTAGTTTTTGGTTTGGAGTGTTTCGTACTTGGCAAGGTGATCCAAAACTTTACGCGAATTCGAGACCCGCACATGAAAGCTGTCGAGCTTGAAGGCCAGATCGAGATATTTTCGTCCTTCTTCTTCATTGCCAAGGCGGAGGTAAAGCATGCCCAAAGCGGCTTTCGGCCCCGCCAGATCATCGCGAAGTTCGATCGCCTTTTTCAAGAAGATTTCCGAATCGCCGTAGAGGCGTCGATCTTCCAATGCGAGCGCCAATTCGTAGTAAAAAACGCCCGGCTTGGTATTGAATTGCTCGACTTCCGCCGCGAGAGTTTTGACCGCTTGTTTATTCCGCGAGAGGTATTCGGTGGCAGCGAGTTTCCCATAAACGGCCTCCTCGCGGGGATTGATGCTCTTGGCTTTTTCAAGGAGTTTGCGAGCTTCGGCCAAATCCCCACCGGCCAGCCGAACTTCCGCTTTGAGTCGTAAGGCCGAGACGAGGTTCGGGTTGATTTCAAGGGCCTTGTCGGCGTTGGCTTCGGCCTCTTTCATTTCGTATTGCTGAAAGAAAATGCGTCCCTGCCCCACATACGCAACCGCCACTTTGGGATTGATTTTCAGGGCATTTTCATAGGCTTCCAACGCTTGGGGGCGATTATATTTTTCGAGAAGAATATCCCCGACCATGACCTCGGCTTGCCAGTAGTTTGGGTTCGCTTTCAGTGCATCGGGCGCGATTTCGTTGATGATGAAACGAAACTGCTGCGGCAAAACATTCCGCCGAGCGTTTTCGGCCCCTGCTAAACCGACGAGAACCAACTCGGCTGGATCGGTAATTGGTTTATCGTCCTCATCTCGTTGGCTGTAAGTTCGCACAAACCAGCGCATCTCGGTGTCGGCCGCTTTCAGATCGCCGCTATCTCGTAAAATCCGTGCCCGCACCCATCGAGCCAAAAATTGATCCTCTTTGAGCTTGATAGCCGCTTCGGCATCTTTTTTCGCTTCTTCCCATTTTCCCAAAGAGAAACGGAGATCGGCCCGATGGGCTAACAAATCGGGATGATCGGCTTTCTTTTTGAGAATCGCATCTAGAACTTGGGTGGCCTTGTCGTAATCTCCCGTGAGGGAATAACGCTGTGCCAACCCTATGGCCGCAGCCGCTTGGTGGACCGGATCATCCAATAATTTCTCGTAGCCCGCCTGAGCTTCGGCGAGATTGCCCCGTTGCAACCTTTCTTGAGCTTCGGTCAATGGGGTCTTTTTGCTCGCGGGGGAATCTTTCGGGGTTTGTCCCCAAATTACGGAGTTGACACAAATTAACAGAAGGATCGAAAAAACACATCTCATAGCGATAATCTCGGCGAAAAGGGGCATCCTGTTAGGATAGCGGAGATTGGCCTTGATTGTTCCTCAGATTTGGTTATCGGAGAGAAATTCTGGTCACTCCGGAAGGGGAAACCGCGATGCGTCGAGTGTGCTGGCTATTGTTGATCGTCGCCTTGACTGTGGTGGAAACGGGCTGCCGTCGCTGGTGTCGTCCGTATCGAGATCGATACGATTACTATGATGATGATTGTGACGATCGGTATCGTCGGCCCCCCCGCTATGCCGATCGGGATCGTTGCGATGATCCTTGCGAACCACGCCGCGGCCGGTTCCTGCCCAACGATTGTCGTTGAGCGCGGACCGCACGCCGCCGATTCATCCCCCTTTGTAGCAGACTTCGAGAAATTTTTATGCGTGCCAATCTGGTCAAAAGCAAACTCAAACAAGGTCAAGCCAGTTGTGGAACTTGGCTATCGTTGGGAAATATCCCCGCAGCTCGGTTTCTGGCTCGCACGGGGTTCGACTGGTTAACCGTAGATATTGAACATAGCCTTGTGGGAATGGAGACGGCCGCTCACATTTTTGGTGCTGTGGCCGATGCAGGCTGCACTTGCTTAGCGCGGGTGCCTGCCAATCGACATGACCATATCAAACGGGTGTTGGATAATGGCGCTCATGGGGTGGTCGTCCCTATGGTGATGAATCGGCAAGAAGCGGAAGACGCCGTCGCTGCGATGCTTTATCCGCCGAAGGGAAATCGCAGTGTCGGGGGGAACGTCCATGCTTTGAACTTCGAGGCCACCGCTGCCGAGTATTATGCTCGGGCCGATGAGGAGATTTTGATTGTGTTGCAGTGTGAACACATCAAGGCCGTCGAAAATTTTGAGGCGATTTATTCTGTCGCCGGAGTCGATGCCGTCTTTGTCGGGCCAAACGATCTCGCTGCCAGTATGCGCTCAGCCGATGGGAAACCCCCTTCAGGCAAGGCCACGAAAGAAGCGCTGGATCATGTGCTTCAATCGTGCCAGAAAATGGGTATTGCGCCGGGAATCCATGCCATGAATCCCGAAGAGGCACGCCTTCGCTTGGAAGAGGGCTGGCGCTTTGTGGCGGTGCAAAGTGAATTGCGCTTCATGATGGAGGCAGCCACGCAAGCCCTGAAAACGATCGGCTGGAATACCACCCGCGAAATCGCCAAGTACTAATACCTCGGCAAGTTCCGGCCCATCAGAAACCATTGTGATCGATGATCCGATTTATTTGATGACCATCCGGTTCACTTCACTTGAGTTCACTTCACTTGACGGGTTCCAATTCGACCCAGCGGGTTTGTACATTCTTTCCCGTCGGAATGGTCCATTCTTCCTTGGCCCCTTTGCTGATGTGGCTGTGAGTGTGTTGGCCTTGATCGTCGGTCCAACAGAAGGTCACCTTGGTTCGATCTGGGGGCGAGGTTTGGTAAACCAAGTGAAGTTCGGGGCGGATATAGGCCTTACCGCCGTTGTTTTTGAAACGCACTTGGCCCGATTTGGTTTCCCCTTGTAGTTTGACGCTTCCCCAACAGAAACTTTGACTCCAGAAATCTTTGGGTTCGTCACCTTGTCGAAGGATATTCCAATCTTTGACTAACGGTTGCCACGATTTTCCTCCATCCTTGGAATACTCGATCTGATACAAAATTTTCGGGTCCGGTGGCGAACTCGAACGAACATGAGCGGAAGCAAAAATTTCGCGAATCGGCTCGCCGCGAGGGGTGCTTAGCTCGAGGGTCACATTCGGGGAATCGATCTTACCGGCAACCACATGAGGTAAAACTTGCGGGAGATTTGGGCCAGCGTTCACTTGAGCTTGTTGACCTGCCTCTAATTTCACTCGGCATTCTCCATCGGTCAAACGGGGAATGATCGCGACGTTGCATTGGCAAACGGTGGTGATGGTCAAATCTTTTCCTTCAAGTTTCTTGGCGGGTTGATGAATTCTCAACCAGTATTGGCGATGCCCCTTGACCACATCGGTCAGGTCCAGCGATTTCTCTTTCATCTCGGTGTGGGTCCAAGAATGCCCCCGATTCACCGAGAGGGAAATTTTCCCCAACGGTTCCCCGCGAAGAACCAAGCCATTCTTGGCGCCGGCATCGTAAATTCCCCAAGGTTGATCGTTCGCCGGTGTGGCAGCAATGATATAGGGGGTTGTAAATTCTAACGTCACTTGTTTTTCGTCTTCGGAAACCACGGCCTCGCGATAATCGCCCCGAAAATCGGGCTTGTAGACATATACGGCATTGGCATATCGGGCTTGGCCATCAATATGGGGGGTGCCGTTTTTCGATTGATACATTTTCTCGGGTTGGTTCACCCATGTCCGCGAGCGTTCGGGGCCGGGAATGTTTCCGGTTCGATAGTTTCTGCCCCAAAAAACAAAGGTTTGGCCATCTTCCAATCCGGGTTTTAAGTAACGTCGCAAAGTTTCTCCACGACGAAGATGAACCATAGGGGGGGGGCCACTATAACCGCTGAGATACTCCGCGACCGCAAAGGCCGAGAAGCTACTCGCATCGTCCGCGTACAGACCACAAGGGAGCCATCCTTGCTGACGTTGGGGTTTGAAATTCCGGTCGGTCAATTGCTTCCAATTCGGAGCGATTTCCGACAGCCCCATCAACCGCTTACCATCGGGGGTAAAAATCACGGTAGAAAGATCATGATCGAGCAGGACCCAACGACCTGTACCGTATTCACCCCCTTTGAGGAACACTTCAAAAGAGTTGTGTCCTTTGGTACCGACGCTTCGCCCGCGACTATGCCCAAGAAGAGCTTCCATTTCGGCCACCCATTGGGAATGAGTGGTGCCACATAAAGCAAAGCCGTGAGCAAACAAGCCGGTCCAATACTCGCGTTCTCTCGGATCGGGGCCTTTGCCCAGCCCGACTCCCCAAAGGTCTTGGCCACCTTCTTCCCCATGCCAATAGTGGGTATTGCGCCACAACCACGAGGCCAGCACTCGATCCTCATCGGTTTTCACGGCCCGCCCCGTGATCCGCTCATACAATCGGGCTTGCGTGGCGAACAGCCTTTCAAATGTCGAGCAGGAAAGTTCACCCGAGTACCAAGGGTGATCTGTCGCAATTTGCGGATCGCCGACATCGGCCCAGAGCAATCCCCAACTGAGTAAGAAGGTCGAAAGAGCAGTTCGGAACATACGAAAAAAGGTGGTTCGAGGGTGAGATTATGAGGTTGACCCGATGAAGAGAATCGGCCAACACTCGGAAAAATCAGGGATTTTTTATGTGAGGTTACACGAACATTCAAGTCGCAACCTTCAGGAAGAACTCAGGGATTCTACGATACAAGGCTTCAAGAACACAAGGATTCAAAGATTCAGGGACACAGCGATACAACGATTCAGGGAATAAATTTAGGAACCAAAACCTTTGGCACATTTTCGAGCATTCCCTTCATCGAACATCCCTTGACCCAAAAGGTTGAATATTTAGATAAATCCTCAGATGAGTTGGCCCAAGGTCGGAAGATGGAAAAATTCTCCGCACGACCTAAAGGGGGAGCATTATTCTAACAGGTGACGATTCTTATCGGAGCGGGTGAGATATCGATCGAAGGAGGAGTCATTTATGCGGATGCTCGGGGTGTGGTTGGTGGGGTTCGGGATCGTGATCCTGATCATGTGCGTCTTTCCGATTGCCAATGCCGAAACGCTTACCACATTATTGGGCTGGTTAGCCTGTACGGGATTGGTTCCTTGTTCGATGATTCTGATGGGCATCAATCTGGTTCGTCGGGCGGAAGATCGCCAGTTGGTTCGTCGGGCGGATGATCCCCAGCCGGAGTTACCCGTTTCGCCCTCCCCCCCTCCGGAAAAGTTGTCACTGGAAACTTACCGAACTCGTTTTAGAAATTTCGACCTGAACCAATTAAATTGGCGGGGCTGGTTGTTGTTCTTCGCCACACTGGGTTTAATTGGTCTTGCGATTGTGATTGTCGTCCAAGTGCACGGGACCGAGCGAAAGATCGAGCCGAGGATGATGCGGGTTATCGCAGCAATCATTCTACTCGCGGCAGTGGGGTTCTTTGTGGGAATGAAATGGCTTTTGAAACGATGTGGTTATCCAATCACACGGGAACGGAATCGGAGCGAGTTGCTGACGGATCACACGGGAACGGAATCGGGGCAAGAGAAACTCTCCTGAATCCACCTAATGGCCCCTCATTGCTCCAGATGGTCCCAGATTCCCTCTGAATCCTCCGGAGGGTCCTCATCGGCTCCGGAGGGTCCCCATTGCTCTGGATGGTCCTTACTACTCCGGATTCCCCCCCCCCATACACACACTTATTCTGAATCCTGAAGCCCTTCCCACGATGGCCTTGGCTGGCTTATCGCGAAATGGGCAAAGGGCTTCGCTTTGGTGGATGAATGAGGACAAAGAAAAAAGGTTGAACTATCTTGCGATGGTTCAACCTTTTTCAATTTGCTGCGTTCAGAAGGAGACTTATTTCGCTTCGGATTCCGAAGTCGTGGCTGCCAATTCCGCAGGGGCTTCTTTCTTCACTACATGGAAGGCCAACCGACGATCGTCACCGGTCCCTTCGACATCAACCCGAATCAACTCGGCGTTGTTGTAGGTGCCTCGGATCAGGTCTTCGGCCATGGGGTCTTCCAAATAGGTCTCAACCGCTCGGCGTAAGGGGCGAGCACCATATTCGGTATTGGTCCCTTTCTCGATCAGGAAGTCCTTAGCAGCATCGGTGAGTTCGAGTTGCAGGTTCTTCTCTTTCAAGCGATTCGCAACCTTGGAAATCTCGATTCCCACGATTTGTTTCAGGTCTTCTTTGCCCAAGCTGCGGAAGACAATCACATCGTTCAAACGGTTCAGGAATTCGGGTCGGAAGACCTTTTCCATTTGCCCTTTCAAACGGCGTTTCATTTCTTCGTAGCTGGCTTCGGCGTCTTGATTTTTCTTCCCTTTCTTGAAGACGTTGTTCATATCATCGGCTGCAATCACACTTTCCGCACCGACGTTGGTGGTCATGATGATGATTGTGTTCTTGAAGTCGATGGTGCGCCCAAAGCTATCGGTGAGGCGACCCTCTTCCATAATCTGGAGCAAGGAGTTCCACACATCGGGATGGGCTTTTTCGATCTCGTCGAGAAGAACGACCGAGTACGGTCGGCGTCGAATCTTCTCGGTGAGTTGTCCCCCTTCTTCGTAACCGACGTAACCGGGAGGAGCACCCCACAAGCGAGCGACGTTGTGCTTCTCCTGATATTCGGACATATCCAAGGAGATCAGGGCATCCTCGGAGCCGAACAGGATAAAGGCCAATCGTTTCGCAAGCAAGGTTTTACCAACCCCAGTGGGTCCGGCAAAGATGAACGATCCAGTGGGTCGTTTGGCATCTTTCAAACCGGCCCGAGATTTTCGGATGGCTTTCGAGAGAGCCACAATCGCTTCGTGTTGGCTGACGACCACTTGATGGAGTTCGTTTTCCAGTTCGAGCAATTTCTTGGTTTCGTCGTCGCCGAGACGTTTGAGCGGCACGCCCGTCATCTTGGAGACAACTTCAGCAATCACCTCTTCATCAACTTTGCCATCTTGCTCTTTGGACTTTTCTCGCCATTCTTTGAGCGTGTTTTCTTTCTTCTTCTTGAGCTTGTCGGCCTGATCTCGCAGGGCAGCTGCCTTTTCGAAGTCCTGTTCGACGACAGCATTTTCTTTTTCTTGGTTGATCTTTTCGATCTGCTCGTCGATTTCTTTGAGGTTCGGTGGCCGAGTCATCGCTTTCAGGCGGACGCGAGCCCCTGCTTCATCAATCACATCAATGGCCTTATCGGGCAAGCAGCGATCGGAGATATATCGTTCTGAAAGTTCAACGGCCGCTTTCAAAGCCCCATCGGTAATTTCCACCCGATGATGGGTTTCGTAGCGGTCCCGCAGACCTTTGAGAATCTCGATGGCCTCGGCTTGATTGGGAGGATTGACGATGATCGATTGGAAGCGTCGGGCTAGGGCCGCATCCTTCTCGATATATTTGCGGTACTCATCGAGTGTGGTGGCACCGATGCACTGAATTTCTCCACGGGAAAGGGCCGGTTTAAGAACGTTAGAAGCGTCGATGGCCCCTTCGGCTCCCCCTGCCCCCACGAGTGTATGCAATTCGTCAATAAACAAGATTGTATTCTTGGCTCGCCGAACCTCGTTCATAACGGCTTTGATGCGTTCCTCAAATTGGCCCCGATATTTGGTGCCTGCCACCATCATGGCCAAGTCGAGCACGACCAAGCGACGATCTCGCAAAAGCTCGGGGACGTTCCCATCCACAATCATCTGGGCAAGGCCCTCGACGATAGCGGTCTTTCCGACGCCGGCTTCACCCAGAAGCACAGGATTATTCTTCTGGCGGCGAGAGAGAATTTGGATGACCCGTTCAATCTCGTTGGCTCGGCCAATCACGGGATCGAGTTTACCCTGACGAGCCAAGTCGGTAAGGTCTCGACCAAAAGAATCCAAAGCGGGTGTTTTGGATTTGCCCTTGGAGGGGCGTTCTCTGGTGCCCCCGCCGTTGCCTTCGTTGGGTCCTTCGTTCGATTCTGGCATATTGTGCCCCAATAAGTTCAGGACTTCCTCACGGACGTCCTCAAGTTTCATCCCCAAATTCATGAGGACTTGAGCCGCGACCCCTTCCTGTTCGCGTAACAGGCCAAGCAAGAGATGCTCAGTACCGACATAGTTATGATTCAGATTGCGTGCTTCTTCCATGGAGTATTCCATGACCTTTTTGGCACGCGGTGTGTGCGGAAGTTTCCCAAGAACGACTTGATCGCCGCCACTTCCGGTTTGAACTAATTTTTCCACTTCCGTGCGAATTTTTCGCAGATCAATATCGAGATTCTTCAAAACATTTGCCGCCACCCCCGAGCCTTCTTTGACCAGCCCGAGGAGGATATGTTCGGTGCCAATGTACTCGTGATTAAAGCGTTGGGCCTCTTGATTGGCCAACTGCATGACCTTGCGAGCACGATCCGTAAAGCGTTCATACATTGCGACGCTTCTCCAAGAAAAGGCAACTCAGTAATTTTGAATTGCGTGTGTCAGTATCCATTACCAAAACTCTCTACTATTATCCTATACCGTTTTCGCCCTAGCGGACAACTTTAGCCAGCTGAATTTTCCCCGTGTGAGTATCATACGCAACTGAGACAAGAGGCTAAAAGGGACAGGAGAACGAGAAAGCACTTTCGTATTCAGAGAGTCGCTTGATCGACAAAGTTTCAGGAAATCCGTTAGATTTCTCATTTTCAATCTCGGGGCGGATTCTCATTTTCAGGCCGCTTCCTTGGGGGAATCCACAGGGGTTTCTTCTTGCATTGGTATCAGGCCGCTTCCTTGGGGGAATCGACAGATCGTTGGAAAGATAGTTCGGCGTCATCTGGCGCTGAGCGATCGGTATCAGGCCGCTTCCTTGGGGGAATCAACAGGGATTTCTTGTTGCATCGGTCGAGCGAAAAACCGGTTATTGATGCGGCTCGAAAAACGGATCAGCATGAAGAAAATGATGACCCCCCAGCAAACGAGGGCAAAAAGGTCCCCCAATCGAGTATAGAGACTGATTCGTTCATCAAGGGGGACGGTCGCTCGGAAGGTTCCATCGGTCGATTTGGCTTGACTCCATTGCGAAACGGGAATACCGCGCGTTCGTCCCGTGT
>CAZFDX010000775.1:0-2729 GCA_964518325.1 uncultured Alcaligenaceae bacterium
CCGCCCCTTCCGAAGGAGAGAATTTCTTTCGAATGATGAAAAATTCAACGGGGAACGTCTATAAATGTCTCTGACATACCCACCTAACCCCCTTTTCTAAGGAGTTACCGTGCGATTTCTGGCATTAGCATTGATCGTTGGTTTGTGTGCTTCGTGTTCATCCGCCGAAGATAAAGGAGCGCCGAAGATGAATAGTGTTCTGGACTTTACCCTCAAAGACATCAAAGGTCAAGAAGTCAAACTCAGCCAATACAAAGGCAAAGTGCTTCTTCTGGTCAACGTGGCCAGCCAATGTGGTTTGACCCCACAATACAAAGAACTTGAAGCTCTGAACAAAAAATACGCGAAAGACGGGCTGGTTGTCATCGGGATTCCCGCTAACGAATTCGGTGCCCAAGAACCGGGTACAAACGAAGAAATCGCCAAATTCTGCACCACGAAATACGACGTGACCTTCCCCATGATGTCCAAGATTGTGGTCAAAGGAAAAGGCATCGACCCGCTTTATCAATTCCTGACCAGCAAAGAAACCAACGCCGATTTTGCCGGCGACATTACTTGGAACTTCGAGAAATTCTTGGTTGGTAAAGATGGTAAGGTGATTGCTCGCTTTGCTCCGCGTGTGAAACCCGATGATGAAAAGGTAATCGCTGCCATCGAAGCCGCATTGAAAAAGTAACCGTTCACGATCCCCAGCAGAACCGCAAACCAAAAGGGCAGGGATAATTCAATGTGATTATCCTTGCCTTTTTTTATGCTCGCCAATCCGTTTTCGCTTCAATCGGGATAGGAACAAATTGCAAAGGTTTCTCCCAAATGCCCGCTTCGATTGGATCGGTTTCCTCGAGATTCGGGAAATTGAGAATCGCGTGGGACCCTACCCAGGGGTCAAGCGGTTAGTTCAATTCAAAAACCTCGGGGCCATCCTCCCAATCCCGCAGAGAAAGCAAAAAGCTCAATAAGGCATAAGTGATAATGGCAAAGAAAAACCCCACAAGGATACTGGGCGGAATGGGTATCCATGCTGCCAGCACCCCCCAGAATATCGGCGTCGGGAGCCAAAAGAGAGTATTTTCCGTGTTCATGTTGTTCGGTTACTCATTCGGTAGAATGTATCATAATGGGGGGAATGCAAAGATAAAAGGGATAAAATCTAATTTATTGATTAGGCAAAACGTGCTGATTATTCCACACTTTTTGCTCCATCAAAATACCCATCTCCTTCGATAGATTCGATACAATCGTTCAATCCGATTTATCGGGATTGTTTCAATGCTCCTTGAATTTTGCTTTCGTCTCAATTCCGGAACCTTCTATTCCTCTGGGAAAGGAAATCCCTAATGATGATCTGGAATGATCTGGAAGGAGAGAGCATGGATTCGCGAAAAGATAATTGGTTCAACTTGATTCCGATTGCAGTGACCTACCTTTATGTGGCTGGTGTGGTTGCCTTGGCCTTATCTTTTTTTTGGTCTCGGGAATCTTGGGGGATTTCTTTGTGGTGGGATATTCCCATAGGGATTATTGCTCTTTTGCTCATTGCACCGGCCCAACATCGCCTTTGGGTCTTATTGGAAGAGGCAGCGTTAGGGAATCTGTTTCGTTCGCGCTGGTGGAACGATTTCGCAGGGGATTGGCTGTTGGCGTTTCCTTTTTCGACGAGTGTGCATCATGTGCGGATGCAGATTCAATCGCATCACGATTTTTTGAACGATCCTGAAAAGGATGCTCAACTCCAGATCAATACCCTCGCGGGGTTTTGGCCTCCCAAATGGGTGCGATTTCTCCGAGTCTCTGCGATTATTCGTTGGTTTTCTTTACGCACCAATTTCAATTTTCATCCCACGTTAGCCCCCTACCGCGACCCGTCACAGCGCCCCAGTCCCGTGGCCTTACGGATCGGAACCTTTTATGTTCTTTTGATGTTTGCCTTTCTTTTGACCATGTACTTTCAACCGGGTGGCAGGGAACTAACGAAATCGCTTTTGACCTATGTGCCTATCACCATGTGGCTTCTCATGATGGTCATTTTTATGCTGTTGCCCCAACGGTATTACCATCACTCAACGCTAAAGCCCATCTATTCTGCCAAAGTGATGACCCTGATGAGAATCACTTATATTTCGTTGCTCAATTGTGGATTGGGTTGGACGACCTTTCTTACGGAGCGAAGCGCTGTTTTGAATTATGTGGCCTTATGGATCGGCCCTATGGTGACGGCAACTATGGCACTCATTCTTGTACGACAATGGAACCAACACGGAGCAGGCACACTGCGAAATCTGACGGTTCGGGGTTTACGAAAATGGATATTGTTCCCCTTCAATCAAGATCAACATCTCACTCGTCACGAATCCCCTCATTTGGCATGGTGGGAACTCAAATCACAAGCGAAAAGTTGAAGGTCTTTTTCCTTCGATGAATGATCGGCAGGGGATGGGGGAGGAACCAAAGGGAAGGGGAAGTTATTCCTTTGGTTGACTTTCCAGTTCTTTGAGATCGTTGAGGCCAAAAATTTGCAGGAACCTTCGAGTCGTGCCGTATAAAACAGGTCGGCCCAACGCTTCCTCTCGCCCCACGATTTTAAGCAAACCGCGTCCCATCAATTGGTGTAAACATTCGTCAAATTGAACCGCGCGCACCGATTGAATCTCGGCACGGGTGCACGGTTGTTTACCAACTATGACGGCAATGGGTGCCAGCGACGCGGCGGAGATTTTTTCATCTGG
>CAZFDX010000776.1:0-2004 GCA_964518325.1 uncultured Alcaligenaceae bacterium
CCTGTGGCCAAGGCAAGGAAGTGGTCGCTATTGTGCGCCGTGGCCGTTCCCCCAAGTACTTGCAGTACGGCGGCTATTGCTGCGGCATAATCGAATGAAATACCAATTCTTCCTTCTGCAGTTTCGTCCTCGGCACGTTTCCCAGCGACCTTGCTGTAGCCCGTGCAGAGCAGAACAGCGGCTTTATCTAGATCGCCTCCGGGTTCGGCGAGGGCGTTTTTGCATTCCCGTATCGGTAAGGCTGTTCGCCTCCGAAGCTCGTTGACCGCAGCGGCAGTGATGTTAGACATAGTACTCTCCTGTTAGGAACTCCTTTATCGACCATCCGGACCAGAATTGGGTTCATTTTGGTCGCGATTCTCGCGGCCATCCCGATTGCGGTTGTCGCGACGGTCACGGCGTCCCCGTCCTTGGCCCTCTTCGTTCGATTGTTCTGCTTTCGAGGCCGAGGCGGCGGCTCGACCTTCGAGAATCGCATCGGCTGCTTTACCGAGGACCACTTCGATCGAGCGGATCGAGTCATCGTTGCCGGGGATGGGCAGATCAATCGTATCGGGATCGCTATCGGTGTCGATCAAAGCGACCGTGGGGACGCCCATACGTTTGGCTTCTTTCACGGCAATATGTTCTTTCTTCGGATCGATGACCACGAGCGCATCGGGGAGGCGTTTCATTTCACGAATCCCTTGCAGGTTTCGACGAATTTTGGCCAATTCCCGAGACAGCGAGGAGACCATCTTTTTCGAGAAAGTATGGATGTTGGCGCTAGGAGGTGCTTTGTGAATATCAAGGCGGCCGTTTTCGCCCATGAGGCTGTTCATGTAAGCGTCCATGTCGATCCGGTTGGGATTATCGCCGGCGGCCAGCCACATCGCTTCGAGTTCTTCCAACCGTTTGAGGCGGTTACGAATGGTTCGGTAATTGGTCAGGGTTCCACCTAACCAGCGTTCCGAAACGTAGGGCATACCGGCCCGTTTGGCTTCTCGCTCGATGATTTCTTTGGCTTGACGTTTCGTTCCGACAAACAGAACCAAGCCGCCCCGAGCTGCGACTTGCGAGAGATAGCGGTGTGCGCGGAGCAGGCCGCGAACCGTTTCTCGCAGATCAATAATGTGGATCAGATTGCGTTTCCCGTAAATATACGGACGCATTTTGGGATTCCATCGCGAGGCACGGTGTCCGTATTGAACACCGGCATCGAGCAGTTCTTTCACTTGAACAACGGCCACGCCGGACCTCCTAAGTCGTTACGCAACAACCAAATACATAATTGCACCCCTCAAGGGTGAAAGATGCCCACCTAATCTGGTGAGAGAAGTAAGAAAAGGTAATCTACGAATCGACACAGATTTTGCTAGTGGCACTTGGGCTGAATTTGACGATTTTTTCGCGGAAGGAAGGAGATACGGGGAACCGAAGGAGATGCGGAAGGGGATGCAGGGAAACGAAGGGAATGCGGGGGAAACGACATCTTTTTCGTGTTGAAATCGAATAGTACCTGTTCACAAGTCGAAATACAAACAACATCACGAAAGGCATGGTGTCACTTAGGATCAATCATAATGAACCGAGTTTAAGATGATATTTTTTCACGTTCTATTGTGAGTGTGAACCCGCACATTCCATCGAAAATAAAAGGCTATGGGCCAACGGATTTCATTGATTTCGATTCGCAGAGATTCAGAGAAACAAGAGAAGAAAGGAGATTAGGAACCGCTGACCGGAGTCAGCTTGAGCTTGAGATTTTTGCCATTTCGGAGGATGCCCAGTTCGATCTCTTTGTTGGGTTTGGCAAAACTGGCAGCGGATTAGAGATCGCCCACAGAATCGTTCCAGCGCCCGCCCAGAGTGAGAAGGCGATCGCCCACTTTCAAACCGGCCTTTTGTGCCGGTTTGTCCGGCATGACCGCTGTGACTTCAACCCCTTCGGTTGCGTCTTTGGTGGCCTTACCGCACTCGAAGCCGACGAGCACCGATGCCCCGGCAACGTTAGGTTCCTGGTTG
>CAZFDX010000777.1:0-3719 GCA_964518325.1 uncultured Alcaligenaceae bacterium
TCCGCTCGGCCCTGTTGGGCATCTCCTTGGGCTGTCGCTCGTTCCACTTGGCCGGCAAATTCTTCCCCACCGGTGGCGCCCTCGCTGGTTTGGTTCTGCACGGCGGACAATGACCTGAGCTGCTGATTGAGTGCCACGCAAGTATCAATCGCTACATCCGTGAGATGATCTTTAATCATCCTTTGTCGATCGTACTCAAGGACTTCATCGACCCCTGTGATGGGGGTGGGAATTTCAATCGAATGCAGTTGCTCGACCAATTCGTTTAGACTTTTGCCCCACGCTCGGGCGGTCTGAATCCACGTCTCTAACGAAGGGGAATCCCCCAGCACACAAGCAGCGCGGCGCCACAAATCGGCTACGGCGTACAAAAATCCCAGACGTAGTTCGAGTTCCTTCGAGGCCTCTTCCAAAGGGAACGGTTCGGGATCGGGATTGAGTACGCCCCCTTCGTTTCCATCATCGGTTGAATCTTTGTACACCAACGAATCTTTCAGCCAACCTTCCGAGGGTTTGGGTTTCTGAGATAAGCTGTACGAATCGATCGTTGGCACACTCCAATACTCGTCGGCATTCGTGGGCAACAACTCAAAGAAACGGGGAATCAGTTGCCCTGCTTGGGGATCGACGAGGGTGCCTTCTAACCATTTGGTGGCCAAATCGTGGAAGGAAACGGCCCCATCTTCCAGAGGTATCTTGGGGGATTCGGAAAGCCAAGTGATTAGCAAGGCCATGGCGGCCCGCCAATCTTGTTGTTCGAGTAACGCTTCAATCACCTGCGAAAAGGCCGCCGCCGAGGTAAAGCCTTCGAGCTTACTTTGCCAAAAGGCAATATCTTCTTTGGCGCTCGATTGGCTTCGATCCCGTTTGTTCCATTCCGCAAGGGAACGGGCCACATGCAAGGCGGCTTCGGCACGTTCGCCCCCATGTAAGCGGGGGACATCGGAAACTTCGTAGGTCGCGAATTGATCCCACCAGTTGGCCAATTGAGTCACTCGTTCGGCCAATTGGTGCCGAAGTTCCTTTTGCCCAGTGGATGCAGCGGCGGCGAGTAGTTTGGCATACAGGTCAAATTGGCGGGTCAGCGTATCGATCAATTCATCATTTCGTGGGTCGTGTGTGCTATCTTCTTTCGATTGAAACAACGGATAAAGTCCCTGATAGCCCAAGATATTCCAAGGGTCGGCCAAGGCACCACATTCAATCCCCCGATGAATCAGGTCTTCACTTTCTTCCAAAAGGGGAAGGGCCTTTTCGAGTTCCCCGCGGCCACACAGAAAATCGGCCGAAGTTTGACGAATCGCCACTTCGCTGAGAATGCGGGCCGAGGTCGTTGAAATACGCGAGGCATACGCGCGGGATTCTTCGGCCAATCCCAAACTCGCTAACACAATCGCTAACTCGTGGTTTTGCAATTGGCTCGCACGTTGACGGGCCAATTCGTGATTCAGATGCTGCCGAATCCCTCCAAACGGTTGTTTCAGGCGCACTGCTTCTTCTTGAAGCAATTGGCCATGATCTCCCGTCGTCCGATTCAATAATTCCTGATAAAAGCGATCTCGAAACTTAGCCACGATGGGCACTAATCCCGAAAGGCGGGAATCGGAATCAAACGCGGTCGGTCCATTCCCGCTCACCCCGCTGGCCATCAGAATCGTACCCGCTAATACCGCCGAGGCTTCAAATAGGATCGCTTGGCGGGGGTGACGTAACTTGAGATGTTTTTCGGTGGGGTTTTCCACCCGATCTAACAACGCTTTCAAAACCGTTTGCCGAACCACAAATCGGCGATAATGACCATGACCATCAATCACATGCGGATCCCATTCACCAAAAAGGTAATTGGGCCGACGATTGGCCGGATGGGAATGGTCATAGGCACGGGGATCAAAGGCCAGTTCATCTAATAACGACAGATCAAACAGAGCTTCGCGAGCGATGTCTTCGGGCACTTCTTGAAGAATCTGAATAGCCCCCGAAACGATTTCTTGATAGGGACTCAAACACGCACCGACTTCCCTGAAAAACAACGGGACCGGACGGAGCTTTTCATGCGGATAATAATCGGTCTGGGGACGGGTTTCTAAAATGGCGATCGGTCGATGACCTACATAATCATTCAATCTTCGCAGCACGGCAGGGATCAGCCGTTGCGATTCCTCCCAAGGGGCACCCTCTTGAAGGATCGCTTCACACACACGGGCTAAAAAGAAGGGGGTAAACAAGGCCGTGTCGGTCTGATGTGCTAGCAAATCGCGATGGTGTTGCCTATAGGCCGAAAGGACCGGACCAAATGCCAGCCGAGCAACCGACATCGCTTGGTCAACATCTTGAAAGGCAACGGCCCCCCCCTCACGCAGTTTCGCGGCCTGTTGTTCCAACCAATTGGGAATCACCCGCCAAAAATGGAGTTCACCAGAGCCTAATAACTCGGTGCAAAGGGTGTCTAGGGCCTTTTGAAATTTCGCCGACGGGGCACCGTTCGAGAAATTCAAATAGCCGAGCACGGTTTGTGCCACCGAGAGGGCATCGAAATGGGTTCCAGTTTGCTGCATCGTTACCTAATCAAAGAACATTCATCCTCTACATTTACAAGAATAGCGTCTTTTCTGCTATCTTGGAAGGGAATTCTCTGGGGAGTTATTGGTTCCTCTGGGAACCGATGGAATTCCCCCAGTGATTCTCCGCTGGGGGGGGCGTGCAGACACTCCAGCGGCGTTTTCTCCGTACCCATTGAGCGTCTCAATGGCAATCAGGTCCACTAGGTTATGATAAAGTGACAGGTCTCCCCCCGTACCCATAGAGCGGCCCGAATCCTCTTCTCGATGATAGGGCCATTCGTTCTGCCGCAAGGGATTTTTTTCAACTCAGGTTGTATCTCACCGAATTACTGTTTAGACTGTTAGAAATGAAATTTGTGTAACCCAATGGAAGGGAACGTGACAGAAACCTCGTGGGATTATCGTTTCGCCCAATATCTTGGCAGAATGTGGGCCCGTTTGGGATATGCCCGCCATATCGAACCAAAATGGATTCATCACCATGAATTGACGATTCCGTTAACCCAATGGCCGAAAGCCCTCAGCGGACTGCGTATCTTGCACCTGTCCGATTTGCATGCAGGGAAACACCTTTTGCCCGGTTATCTAGAACGTGTTCTCGACGATGCCAAGAAAATCCCCGTCGATTTGGTGGTAATCACCGGCGATTTTATCCACAAGGGGTACCGCTACGTTGAGTGGATTGCCGAGAAACTTCGGGGGTTGTCGGCACCTTTAGGGGTTTTTGGTGTGTTGGGCAATCACGATTTTTCGGTTCGCAATGCCCTTGGAATTCGCCGGTATCCCAAACTGGCGGGCACGCTCACCCAAACGCTCGAACAGGCGGGCATTCAAATCCTTCGGAATCGAACCCAAACCCTGCAATTTCGGAATGAATCGTTTCAGCTCGTGGGGTTGGATGATCTCTGGAGCGGCGAATGTTCCCCCGAACAAGCCCTGCAAGGAGTCAGCGGAGTCAGCGATACGCCCCGCATTATTTTGGCGCACAATCCCCTTTCGTGGCAAAAACTGGGTTCGATCCGCTGTGATCTGATGCTGGCAGGTCATACGCATGGGGGCCAAATCCGCTGGTTTAGTGGCGGACGCCCCTTTCTCCGAGGGCAAGCAAAATCCGACGCCGCGGGCCTGATTGCCCATCCCGCTTTCCCAATCTATGTG
>CAZFDX010000778.1:0-4527 GCA_964518325.1 uncultured Alcaligenaceae bacterium
AAACTCGAAAAACCCAATCGGAAGCAAAGTAAGGAACGAGCCAAACACGAAGACCAAGCAAAACCCGAAGCTCAGAAACAAGCAGAACAAGAACGCCTCCCTGCCGATGCCGCAGAAAAAGACAATCACGAAGCGGAACAACGCGCCGAAGCCGAAGCAAAAGCCAAACTCGCAGCCGAACAACGTGCCGAAGCCGAAGCAAAAGCCAAACTCGCTGCCGAACAACGCGCCCAACAAGAAACTCAAGCGCAACTCGAAGCGGAATTACGAGCTAAGCAGGAAAAAGAGAAGGCTAGAGAATTGGCTCAGCAGAATGAGCGACTTCGTGAAATGCTCAAAAGATTGGGCATCGATCCCAATCAACTTCCCCCGAATTCATAACCTTAAGGGGCCTTCTTCATTTCGTGAATGAGATTGGCTCGAAATTGACTTTTGAAAAGATCGGTATCGGAGATTTATCTCCCCCGCACTGTATTTTCTCGATCTAGAATCGGCGAAAGTTCGACGGGGTATCGATCTTGTTGATTTATCCACTAGTTCAAAGTGTTGATTTCCCCCCCGGCACGAGTCCCTAATGCTCGCCAAGTGATGAGTGCCACACTATTGCGAATCGTGCGGACGGAACCATCCATCATTCCTGCATTGACGATTCCCCCTGAATGATAGCTTCGGGCGGTGATGGCAGCACAGGTTGGTAAAGTGGCGCTGCTACCTTCTTGTCGGGAGTTAAAATCCGCATCGTAGGTGACCCCATTCACTACCGCAGCGACCTTCGTATTGGGAGTCAAAATTGTCGTGATCCCACTGTGATGAACTCGACCATCGGGCCATTCCGTATGCCCTGTGTTATCGTTCGTGTTGGGACCTAATTTCTTGTCGGGGGCATTCACAACCAAGTTGGCGACTTCTGCTGCTGTTGTGGGTGGAATTAATCCTACCGATGTGGTCATATTTCGAGCATAAGGGGTAAATGCTTTCACTTCCGACACGCATAACGTATTGGAGGAACCATCCGTAATTGCGGCATGATTCAATTGAGCATTGGGAAAGAACATCCCATCCCCACCTTGGCCGGTCACTGGGTTCCAAACCAACCACGTCCCGAAGTTAAAGCCATAATTCTGCGAGTAAACAAATGGAGCCCCATTTTTGGTACGGACCATTGTGTTCACTTCTGCGGGGCAAGTGTAAACCGGAATTTTTGTTAACGGGACCCCCGAGGCGAAATTACTCCCCTGATCCCATGCTTGTTCCAAGTTAATCAAAACGCCGGCATTGTCTTGTTCGATATAAGGCAGAATCCGGCCATGCACACTCCAAGACGCGTTGTTCGTTGAGAAGGTACTACCAATAGGTGCCAGCATGCTGGGCGGGAAAAATCCATTCTGAGATTCAAAGTTTTGCACGGCAAGGCATATTTGTTTGATATTATTTTGACATTTCCCCCGATTGGCCGCATCGCGGACTTTTTGCACGGCAGGAAGTAATAGGCCAATTAGAATAGCGATGATCGCTATGACCACTAACAATTCAATGAGTGTGAATCCAGAACGTCTTGGCATGAGCAACTCCATGTTGGAAGTATCAGTTTTGAAATATGCAAAACGAATGCCAAGAAAAATAACAATATCCGTTTTTCACGATAAGCTAACAAATATCTGGTAATTCACAAGGAACGGCCCCTGATCTCATTTCACCTTGGCCCGCGTGTTTCTACGATGTGAGTGAGAAAATCTCTGCGACGTTGGTCAGAATATGTCTAGGTCGGGCCAAAATTGACCAAGCTAACAGGAATGACTAATCTTGACGGGACCGACTCACCGAGACTCCGGGAATGGCCAATCCGTTGGGCGCATTGGATTGAGGTGGTGTCGGTGTGCTAGGAACAACGGTACCTGGAAGCACCGAAGGGGGCGCGGGCATAGATCGCGCTGGCGATTCACTGGGTAATGTCCGAACACCATTTCCGATCGATGGGGTGATGGTCGGCATACCGAGTTGATCCGTCTTGATGTTCGTTGGAACAACCCCTTTGGGATCGAATTTCTCTCCAGGGTCTTTCCACAAAGGTAGCCCCTTCAAATCGATCGGCCCTTCAGGATCGGTCGGCGGGACTTCTCGTTCCCGTATCTTCAAAGCAGCTGTCCGAGCCGCAAAGTGATCCGCAGCTCGTTGCTGCACCGCACGGGGAAGAGCCGCCTCTGAAATCTGGATGTTGTTGAACGAAAGGAGCGAACCTTTGGCATATTGGAAACCAGCGATCGCAATGTTGTAGTTTGCGATGGCTTGGGCCTCGGCACGCAGGGCATCCGCGAATCGCTGTTGACCTTCCAACGTCTCGAACAAACTACTTCGACCCAAATCGACCAATTTTAGCTGCAATTGCACTTGTTTACCAAGGGCCAAACGAAGATTTCTCTGGAGCTTGATCTGTTCATAGGCGGCTTCGAGTTGAGCATACATCGAATGCAAAAATCGTTCTGCCTTGACCTCTTGATTCTTCAACTGAATATACGCACTGGCCAAATTCAATTGAGCTTGCCGTAATTGGGCATGGGCATCTCGAAAACCAAGCGGCATATCTAAACGCAAACCCAACTGATAAGAGACAAACTTACCATCGGTCAGATTGGAAATCGCATTATCGGGAACGCCCCCATCGATCCGTGTGCCTAACCCCTGCAAACTATAGTTCCCAAAGAAACGCAGATCGGGCCGCGTTGCGTTTCGGGCCACTTCGATCGCATAGTTGGCCGCCTTGACCTCTTGGCGAGCAATGAACAATTCTGGACGATTATTTAATGCCTCGGCAACGGAATTGGCCCAATCGGGCTTATACGGGGCCACCGTAGGGGTGTCGGAAGGAACCAGTCGTTCCCCATCTTCGATCGGGAGATTCAAAAGCCCTCGGAATTGTCGCTCCGATTCGATACACGCTTGCAGAGCGTTCAGACGTTGAATCCGGAATTGTTCGAGCTGGGCCTCGGCTTGGTGCACTCGGATTCCTGAGTCTTGACCGACCTCGAAACGTGTGCGAATTTGTTCGAGGTACAGAACCGCTTGCTGGGCCCCCTGATTAGCCACATACAACGCCATGTAGTTGGCATGGAACTGCCAATAGGCAGCCTCGATATTAAGAACCATGAGGTTCAAATCTCGTTCAAAGTCCGCCCGAGCCTGTTGGGAACGAAGTCGGGTCACCAGAATCCCTTCGGATCGCCCCCCTGTGGGACGGAAGTTTTGCAAGGTGAACGATCCGGGATGTTGTGGAATCAACTGGTTGATCGCCACACCAAAATCCCGAGCCAAGGGATGCTCGAATTGGAACGTCAACCGTGGTTGATAGTTCGGGTTGATGACCGCAAACCCTGCGGGGACACTCGACAATTTTGTGTAACCGAGGTCGACTGTGATCCCAGCCACACCCCCTGTCGGAAGGGGTTTGAACAATCCCGAGCTAAAATTCGCCAAATCACCGTTGTTGAAGTTATTGAAAATGTTCGCCACTTGGTCATCACGCTTTTGCCAACTCATCGAAGTCACATAGCGTGCATCGAATTTACTCAAGGCCCCTTCAATTTCGGCAGAGGCAATGGCTGGGTTCAGGGCGAACGCACGGATCGAATCGTCCCCCGCGATTCCGCGACCCGTGAAGCTCACCAATTCGTCGTTAAATACAATCCCACCCCGAGTTTGACCCGAACTCAGCCCTGCGAGGACGCTCGTTGCGGCCGCTGAACCACGATTCCCATTCTCCAGCCCGATCGCGATCGCTTCCTGAAGACTGATCAAACGAATCTTCCGTTCCGAATCATTGATCGTTGCGGGTTTGGGCCGTTGAACGGATTGGGGAGGTTGCAGAAGCGAAGGGTCTGTTTCTAATGTTCGTGGTAATTCAATCGAATTCGCCAAGTGATGGGTTTCAGGCGTCATGTATAAGGGTCTCGTACACCCCGCAAGGCCTGCACTGGCCATTAACGCTACAATCCATGCCTTCCACCGTCTCTTTTTCATGTACGACATAGCTGTTCCCCGATCAGCTTGGTATTCAAACTGACGACAGAGCATTGTTTGTCATTCTGCTCAAGTATCGTGCTGCGCGAATTTCCCCCAAGCGCAACACCTTCGTAGGGGGGACGCATACACCCTTTCGTTTTTTTAAGCAAGTGAAATTATTCGTTTTTCTTCAACTTACTTCGGGAGAAGACTCATTCCCGTCGTTGGGGTAAATTGTTCAAGCCAGCGTAAAAGGTCAGCGACAAAGATCGGGCCGTTTGGCTCGAATTCGAGTGTATGATGCGCCTGGGGATATTCGATAATTTGTTTCGGTCCGGGAAATTTCTCGACAAATAGGCGAGTCTGGGCATTATCGATAATGCGATCCTCACTCGCTAACAACAGTAAAGTGGGAAAGGTATTTCGTTTAATGGCTCGTCGCAAATAAATATCTAACAAACTACTGTTGGCCAACATGCGGGCCGTCGCTGTGTGCAAGGCCAAAGGGTCCTTTGCTAAAAAATCCAACCA
>CAZFDX010000779.1:0-1886 GCA_964518325.1 uncultured Alcaligenaceae bacterium
GGTGCCAACAATGAAGGTTCGGTCCTTGGAACTACTGGTGTGGTTTTAACCGGTTCGGGCTTGGTCTCTGCTTTCGGGGATTCCGATTTGGGCGGCACCACATTCGGTGTGCTGAGGCTCACCGGTGTGGGACTGGGTTGAACCGGAATCGTGCTGGGAACCGTTCGAGGTTCCGGCTTCGATTCTACTGGAGGATTTTGAATAATCGTAATTGGTTGAACCGGCGTCGAAGTCATCGGCGCTGTAACCACTGGTGCTGTAACCACCGGTGCTGTAACCACTGGTGTTGAAGTCAATGCAGGTGCTTGAACTACCGGCGTTGAATTTGTCGAAACCACCGGTGTCGATACCACTGGTGTCGGAAGAATGGGAGTGGTGATGACCCGTTCGGTGATCGTTTCACGGGTTTCGATGGTGATTTCCGGAAGCGTCGGATTTTGAGGAATCGGATTATCTAAAATCGGTTTTTCTAAGACCGGTTTGACCGATTCGGTGAGATGATTCGGATTCGGTGTCCCTACAGGAATATCGACCTGAGAAAGCGAGGTAGGAATTTTGGCAGGTTGTTCGGGGTTGGGGATCGTCACCACCGATTCCACGGCTGGGGTAATCAGCGGCGTCACTTTCTCAGCCGGTTTCTTCAGCGGTTCCACGACCGGCACGGTGTGGCTTTCAATCGTTTGGGTGACCTGCGTAACGGTGGTTTTGGTCTCGGTTTTCCAAGCAGGCACAACGGGTTGATTTTGGGGCAAGCGTGCCCAATAGCCGTTGCGGGGAAGGGTATCCCAACTGGGTTCGTACCACTCGGCCAATTCGGGAAGTTCAACAACCAATCGGCCTCGAAGTTGATCGGGATGGATGGCATTGATGGCATCGGGGACGACGGTAACACATTCGTGCAAATGACGAAAAATATCTTCCTGCTCGGCTTCGGTCATGGCTTCGGTATCGGTGCCGATCAGGGCCAGAACAATTCCATCGGCACTTTTGACAGCGAAAAAATCGTCGCCGATCGTTTCATCCCCATCGCGACATTGGCCCAAATAATGAGCAGCCGTGGAACTTTCGACCCCCCGATTCGGTGGCACAAAGAAACGGGGGCCTAGTTCGCCGACCGCTGGTGATTCTGCAATCAAAATGGGACTGCGCATAGCGAATCCTTCCGCTCAAAAGACGAGACCTTGGGTAATTTGTGGAACTTACCAATCTTTCCTAATCCCTGCAAGACCAACTTTTTGATAAGACTTCACGGAACATGGCCTCCTCGTTTTTTCCAAAGTCGATGATGCCCTCATCAGTGACTATCTAATTCACCGAGCAACACTCAGGAGAGGACGTTACGACAGCGATTGCCAATCGTTTCTTGCAGGTCGAACGTGAAGGAGAGGTTTCCATATCCCAATCGTTTCTTGCAGGTCATGGGAATTCTTCCCATAATAACCCTTGCCCAACAAACCAGAGGGAAGCTCATGGGGATACCGGATCGCGGAGGACTAGGGGAAGGGTTTCTCACCACAACTCTCGAAAATGCTATCAATTGGGCTCGCCAAGGAAGCCTGTGGCCGATGACCTTTGGCTTGGCCTGCTGTGCCATCGAAATGATGGCAACCGGTGGGGGCCGTTATGATATTGACCGCTTCGGAGCGGGGGCATTTCGTGCAACTCCCCGACAGGCCGATTTAATGATTGTGGCCGGCACCGTGAATTTCAAAATGGCCGATCGCGTTCGCCGACTGTACAACCAAATGCCCGAACCCAAATTTGTGATAGCGATGGGGGCCTGCACCTGCGGGGGGGGGCCATATTATAAATATGGTTATAACGTCGTGAAAGGTGTCGATCTGGTTGTTCCCGTAGATGTGTATGTGCCCGGTTGCCCCCCCCGT
>CAZFDX010000780.1:0-2035 GCA_964518325.1 uncultured Alcaligenaceae bacterium
TCGGGGCGGGGCCTGTTTCGGTGGTTTCCGTTTTGGCCTTGGTTGGTAGGCTGGGAACCACAAAGTTCAGGTCGTTCGTTGTGGGTTCTGCGTTGGGCGAGGATTTGGTATCGGCCCCATCGGTTTTTGGAACCGTCAGCAAGGGCGGCAGTTCCGCAAGTGGAGTGGTATTCGGGGTTGGTGCGGGCAACGGTTTACTTTTCTCTGAAGGAGGCATCGCGAAAACAGCAAGGCCACCCGTTCCAAGTACAAGGGCGCTCGCAATCAGTTTCCAACGTGATAGGGTCATAAGAAGTCTTCCGTGCAAGTTCTCTAATTGGTGCGGCTCCTCCACACCACCAAGCCGGCTCATACCCCTTCTGAGCAATCTTGTCTAGACCGATTTATCCGAAGTAGTTTCACAAAACAGAAGCCGAGAAAATGCCCAAAAAAATCGAAGAATCCTCAAGAAAAGCCGCTGAAAAGCCGACAGGGCTGACCCCAGAAATCGCCAAGGGATCGTTCCTAAAATTCAAATTGTTCCCGTAGCTGCACAAAGCCATTGGGCTCAAACGTGACCTGAGCTGGTTTCCAATCGGGAGACCATTCTTCGCCACGGGCCACCAAAATCATTCCTTCGAGCAGGTTCTTTCTAGAAATCGCCCGAAGACCCACATAGGAAGTGGTCAAACGGGGATTGATTTCCATGGCGAGATCGGCCTTTCCTAATATCAGATCGACCCCGACATAACCTCGTAATCCGGAAACAGGGGCCAAGGCAGCCGAGGCAATCGCTACCGCACGGGGTTGGAGTTCCGGTTCGAGAACCCTGCCCCCGAGATAGTGAAAGTGCCCCTCTTGGGAGAGGACTTGTCGAAAAGGCAGCAGCGGAAAATTCCCTTGGGGTCCACAAAGGAAACTGACCGAGGCAGGGATCCCCTCCTGATAGGGCTGAGCGATCAATTCTCCTTTCCATGAGAGCAAGTCTTCCGAGGGCAACCCGTTCGGGGGAATTAGCTCGGTGGCTTGAGAACCTGCCCCATCACGGGGCTTCACAACAATCGCATCAGGGGAAGGAGTCCAATGTTGGGGATCAATGGGCCAAGTGGTGGGTGTGGGGACCCGATGTTGCTCCCAAAATTGTGCGAGGGTCAGTTTATCGCTGGCCAATTTTGTGGCATTCCGATCGGGGCCTAAGACCTTGTGTTGATGGGGTTGCAATTGTTCCACCAAATGGGAAAGTACCCCTTCGGTCTCGGGTGCGATGACCACAATCCAATCGAAATCGGGAGCTGCCTCGCTCAATTCTGCGGCTGAGGTGCAGACTCGAACACATTCTGCCTGAAGTTGGTGAGCATCTTCTTGCAGGGCAAAGAGCATGGCCCGACCTTCCTGCAAAAGAGAATCCGCCAAGGGTTCTCCTTGAAAGGCCAACGCATGGAGATGCTCGTACAGAAGAATTTTCACAGGAACCTAAGAGTGTGCCGGAGAGATTTCACTGCTACTTTTGGAGGAAAACGCTGACGATGTTGGCCACGATTCCAATCACGATCATGGCTCCGCCAATGATCGCTACGGTCGTCGCTCGCGATTTTGCTTCGGGTTGTTTGGCCGTAGCCAATGCAATCACCGAAAGAATTAGAGCAATCCCCCCGCAGCAGAAACCAAAAATAATCAGCAACGGGAATGAGGTATCCATGTACATCTTGTCGAGAGGGCCGTACTCGTTGCTTCGGGAGCGGGGCCTTTCGTCATCATAATCGTCCCGATCTCGTCGCCGGCGATACTCAAAATCATCATCTTCTCTGGCCATCTGTGGTTTCCTTTGGGAGTTGAGTCTTTATCAGAATCGAAACCGCTCGGGGAAAGTCAAGAGAGTTATCCGGAAATTCAGCACTCTTCCATAAAGTGGTCCGGAACCTAAAATGAATCCAACACAAATCAGAGAGAAAGTTCAATGGCCGAAAAAATCGATGCTCCTGCAGAGGAACGCTTGCGGGTGCTCGTGATAGATGATGAAAAAGCCTTTGCTCAAACGGTTGCCGAAGTCCTTGAA
>CAZFDX010000781.1:0-3126 GCA_964518325.1 uncultured Alcaligenaceae bacterium
TTTCTCTTCTCTGCACTATCTAGGGCCGCCAAGTTTTTGTAAACATTCAAGACGACCGTCCCCCGATCGGTATCAAAATCCTTAACGGGCTGCAAAATCCCATCAATCCGGAAACGAATCTGCATTCCTTCCCGAGTTGGCTCCATATGAATATCGGTGGCGCGGCGTTGCACCGCTAACCAGATGAGTTCCTGCGCCCCCCGATAGCCCTCGGATTGACTTCCTTTGCCCTCCCCTGCCTTCCCGAGGAATTTCACGGGAATTGTTTTGAGAGTGTCCTTAGATTTTGAGCCAATTTTGAGTCCGAAATTGCGGCGGGCAACTCGCTTGATATGCTCGACGGTGAGTATCGTTAATGCAGGCGGAACCTCCTCATTCCTTTTTTGAGCATAAATAATCAAAGGACTAAGCAGAAGCAAAAGCGACAAGACCACCGAGAGCCAATAAAGGGGAAAAATCCAAAAGCTCAACAGACTAAGGAAAGCGACGCTCGCAGCAATGGGGGTCCAATAGGAGGGCATCCCAAAGGTTTTGGCATCACGATCTATCCACGCAACGAACTTCACCCAACCCAGATAAATCACAATGTAACCAATGAGTTTTCCGAGATGAAAGAATGGGCCCTCCCCACGGGGAAAGGTAGCCCATAAATCTGCGATCCTTGCGAAATCGACCATTCCAAAACTCGGCAAAAAAGGTTGCCCTTATCCTATCAAAGGAAAGAGTTTTTTCGAGAGTTTTCTCCCAGAAGCGAGCAAATCCCCCTTGGTGGAATCTAACAAGTTTTCAACACAGTCCCCCTTCGACCTGAAAAGGCTACCTTCGACCTCAAAGACGTTGCTCAAGCCTTGATTATTATCAGGACATTCTAACGAGAAGATTTCGTTCCGACGGGCTTGGGGTAGAGTCATCCAATAGAGCATACGCAGAATCCATTGCCAGAATCTGGAACTTAGTGCCGACAGGCTTGGGGCAGAATCATCCAATAGAGCATACCCATCAGGCTATTTCCAAACTTTCCAACAGGTCGAGAGATGCTCCCTTCGGAGAATGGTTGCCCAAATTGCCAAAATATCGAGCTAGGAAAGCTGGGAAAGATAGGTAAATCTTGTACCTCGGAACGAATGTGAAACAAAGCAATCGTAGAAAAATGTAGAATTTTGTTGCTTTCCTAAGTCCTTGCCATGTCTAGTTCTGGTGAAATCGATCTCAATTTTCTCTCCCGAAGGGTTGATTCTGTCTATTTAACCCCTAGAATCTGACAATCTGTTACATCCGATACAATCGGAATTTCAACAGAAGGCGACATGAAAGGACATCTTTTACCCTTATGGAGAATTCGCTTTGATGCACAGCATGATTACAGTGGTCGCCTTGTTCAACACCATTCAGGCCATTTCCGAAAAGCCGAATTGGCAAGCCGATTACCGCGCTGCTCTGACCGCAGCCGCCAACAACGGCAAACCCATGGCGGTGTTTATTGGTCGTGGTACGGATGGATGGACCAAGGTGGCTCAAGAAGCTGCGCTGAACAAGGAAGTTCTTGAATTACTGAAGGATAAGTACGTTTGCGTTTATGTAAACACAGAGACAACAACAGGCAAATCCCTTGCCGACGCCTTTGAAATTAAGTCAACCGGATTAGTTATCTCGGATGCCAAAGGTGCCAAACAAGCATTCAGTCACGAAGGTTCGTTAAATCAAGAAGACCTCAAATTGGCCCTTGTTCGATACTCGGACACGAATCGAGTTCCCACCACCACCGAAAGCCTTGCTTCCATCAAAGCGCCGGTTGCAGCGCCGGCTTACATCCGTTCGGGATGTGCGAATGGGCAATGCGGTTCCTCGGTTCCGTCCTACTCGTCGTATCCCTCATCTGGTTCGCCCATCACTTACCCCACGGTTGGTTACCCCAGCTACGGCATTCCGGCACAAGGAAACTGCCCCAATGGCCGGTGCCCGACTCGTTAATCTGTAACGTTTTTTAGAAACGCCGAAAACCAATCGGCGACCCTCTAAACAAAACTCACTCCTAGGACCTTCTCCCGAAAATGTTTTACCTTTCATGTCGCAGGGAGAGGGTCTTAGTTTTTTAGTTGACTTTCACCGAATTGAATACCAAGCCCGTGAGCAATTTTGGATAAAAATAGGTCGATTTGGCAGGCATTTTTTCGAGATTGCCTGCGATCTGTTCGACGTGGCCCATCTCGGCAGGCGGAACCAGTACCGCTAAATCGGAACCTTGAGCTTGAATATCCTCTTCGACCTCACTTAGAAGATGGACATAGCGACAGGTGCTCGTTTGACCGGTGGCCTCGGGCAGCAATTTCTTCAACACGGCCTCATGAAGGATACTCACCCCGAGTTGTTGCCAATCCTCCGAGTGATTGGCTGCGAGTTGCGCCATGAACTCGGGACGGGTGAATGTACCCACCGTCCACTTCCCATCGGCCTTGGTGTAAAATCCAAAAGCGTTTTGCCCCCCATGGATTTGAACCCAATCCCAAGCATCTTGAGCCGATGCGACCTCGGAGAGGGAAAAATAAGAGGCCAAAATTTCTTTCAACCGCGACGACGTTAGCCCCGTAAAGCCACTCACTAAACGATGTGTCGGCAGAATGATTAAGCCCGGATCACTCATCGAAACGAGCATCATCATGATAAAATTCTGTGGCGCATCGGGATGATTCACCAGCCCCGCTTCGGTCTGCTCATCTCGATATCTGACACCCGTCTCATAACGGTGATGGCCATCGGCGATGAAGATCGGTTTATCGGTCATGGCACTGATTACCGAGCCGGCTATTTTGTCATCCGTCACCAACCATAATCGGCTGATGACACCGAGATGATCGATCGCAACGAGGGGCAACTCGGAACGAAGGGCTTTTTCCAGACGAGAGAACACTTCGTTTTGAGGATCGGGATACAGGCCAAAAATCGGCGAAAGATTCATCCCTGTTGCCCGCATCAATTTCAAGCGATCTTCTTTCGGGCCGCTCATTGTCTCTTCGTGAGCATAAATTTTTCCTTGACCAAACGGCTCCAAGCGAACCCGTGCAATAAACCCTCGGCGGTGATACGTTTTTCCTTCGACGGTAAATTCCTGTTCGACCACATACAAGG
>CAZFDX010000782.1:0-5777 GCA_964518325.1 uncultured Alcaligenaceae bacterium
AATCGGGGTTGCTTCTCGTCTTCTAGTATTGACAGATAATGAGAAACGGGGTACGCCTTAAAAATCCAGATGTGGTTGCCGATGGTCGGTAACCAGTCAGTGGACTTGGCCACGAACGCAGGAGAATGACTATCCCTCAAAACAACAATCAAAATGGGCGTCCGCAAGTCGAACGGACCGGCCCTCGCATCAATGAACAAATTCGATTTAGTCCGATTCGACTCATCGGGGCCGAGGGGGAGCAATATGGTATTGTCCCGACCTCTCAAGCACTAGAAATGGCCCGTGAAGCTGGCCTTGACTTGGTTGAGGTCGCCGGCAAAGAGCGACCCCCTGTCTGCAAGCTGATGGACTATGGGAAATTCCGTTACGAACAGTCCCGTAAAAGTGCCAAAGCCAAAGGGCACCAACAAAAACTTAAGGAAATTCGCGTTCGCCCCAAAACCGGTGAACACGATATCCAAACCAAAGTGAACCAAGCTCGACAGTTCCTCCAACATCATGACAAGGTTCTTATCAATGTCATGTTCCGAGGACGAGAAATGCAACACATCGAGGAAGGTAAGAAGACCATCGACCATATCCTCGAATTGTTGGCCGATGTGGCAAAAATTGAGAAACCCCCCGCGCTCGAAGGGAAAAAAATGACCGCCCTTTTGGCTCCGAAGGGAACAGGGAAATCTAGCTAATCGCACGAATCCGACACCTTGTGTGGTTTCCGATACGTCTTTTGGGTTCCTGATCGGAATTTGTTCCTCTGGCTGATTTACCTTCAAGCTGGTGGAAAATAACCTTTTGGAAACCGGTGCGTTCTCAATGCTTGGGTAGATAGACTTCGGGATTCACACAGCGAACCGGTGCGTTCTCAATGCGTGGGTCGATAGACTTCGGGATTCACACAGAAACTCAAAGGTTTGCCGTACAGACCTGCGATGAGATTCTCGGCACAAATTCGGGCCATTTCGTTTCGGGTGTGGAAGGTGGCACTGGCAATGTGCGGGGCAATCCCACAATTCCGTAACGAGAATCACTCATGACTGGGCGGTACAGGTTCCGGATCGGTCACATCTAGCCCAGCGGCAAAGATGGTCCCCGTTCTCAGAGCTTCGGCCAAGGCCGATTGATCCACAACGGGGCCTCGGGAAGTGTTCACGAATACTGCCGTTGGTTTCATCTTCAGAAATTGCGATTTCCCGAAAAGCCCCTTGGTTTCGGGATTCAAATCACAATGAACCGACACAAAATCCGATTCCGCTAAAAGGGTATCTAAATCGACACGGGTGGCTTGCACCTCTTTTTCCGCGTCGGGTTTGGGGGTTCGAGCCGTGTACAGAACCTTCATTCCCCAACCGTGATAAAGTCGTTTGGCCGTGGCCAGACCAATCCGCCCCATACCCACAATCCCAAGGGTTCGGCCAGCGAGTTCCTGTCCTAACCAACCGCGCGGGTCCCAAGTGAGCCATCGCCCTTCTTTGGCATCGATCAGGCTTTCCCCTAACCGGCGAGCCGCTGCTAACAAGAGGGTCACAGCAATATCAGCCGTGGCTTCGGTTAATACCCCTGGAGTATTTCCCACGGGGATTCCTCTTTGCGTGGCCGCTGCCAAATCGATATTGTTCACCCCTACGGCGAAGTTGCTAATCACTCGTAATTGTGGGGCGGCATCCATCAATTCGGCATCGATTTTGTCGGTCAGCAACGAGACTAAGCCGACGCAACCTTTGACCTTCTCTTTCAAAACGTCCGGAGAAGGGGGAAGAAGCTCGGGCCAAACGTCCAATTCACAATGAGGGGCCATCATCTCAAGGCCGAAATCGGGGATGCGTCGGGCAACAAATACTCGTGCCATAAAAATCTCGGAAATCAATACATGGGTTTAGATCGATCTGATCAGTTTACAGGAATACCATTGATACAGATAGCCTTGCTTGAAGGGAAGGGGTCGAATCAAATTTCAGAGATCAAATTACCCGCTCACCGCAGCCAGTTCTAGGCAGGTCCGTTGGTTTAATAATCGATCCACGCTGGCAATGTGTAAAATGCCTTCCGAATCGATTAACACCGGACCGAGATGAGGGGTATTTTCTCCTTGGGTGATCGCGCTGGGAAGCCGTTCGAGTTCCCGCACCTCTGCAACTTGGGCCGCGAGCAGACCAACGACCTTTTGCTCGTTTCCGGGAAAGTTCACGAGGATAATCCGGCTACTGAGATGAGGGGGACATTCACCGGTCATGAGGAGCCGATGCAAATCGACCACAGGAACGACTTGCCCCCGATAGACAAACACCCCTGCTAGCCAATGGGGACCGTGAGGGATCGGGGAAAGAACGACCCTTGGAACCACCTCACGCACTTGCTGAACATCTAAAGCTAAACGGGTAGGACCGACTTGAAAGCAAAGGGCCAACATTTTGTAACTCCCGAAAGCGATAGACTTCCTCTTGACTGTATATTAGTAGAATAATATGCAATGGAAGATTGTTTCTAGGCAGAGGTAGATTGTTTCGTACAAGGAGAGACCTATGTTTCGTCGATTTGTAACTTCCTTAATCTTGGGAGGTTTGGCGATCAGTCCGATCCTCGCACAAGACAAGACTAAACCCGCAACCAAACCGGAAAAACCTGCCCGTGTCAATCCGCTGGTTCAGGATTTTCAACGGATGTTGGAAATGATGAAGCTCGCGGGTTTTGATGATAAGGAACTGAAAGATTTTGAAGACTTTCTCAAGGATTTCCCTCTGGGGGGAAATGCCCAAGCTCCTGCTCCCGGATTATTTCCGCCCCTTGGTCCGGCCTTTCCTGCACCGCCCGCAGGGGGACCCGCAGAATTGGATGATCTGTTAAAGCAGATGCAGGCATTGCAAAAAGCTCAACTCGAAGCCTTGATGCGCTTGCAAGGGGGCCTTGGAGGAGGACGGGGCATTGGCTTTATGATTGGGCCGGATGGTCGTGCTCGCCGATTGGGCAACTTCGGCACGGAACAGGAAGCTCGTTTGGGTGTCAAACTCGATGGCCTGCCGGAATTGTTGCGGGAACATCTCGATTTACCCAAAGGGCAGGGGTTAGTCTTCACCGATGTGCCCGCTCAATCGGTGGCGGGGAAAGCGGGGATTCTTCCCAATGATGTGCTCGTGGAATTTAATGGCAAACCCGTTCCAAACGATGCCCAAGAATTTGCCAAGATCGTAAAAGAGGTCAAACCCGATACCCCAGTGGATATGGTCGTCATCCGCAAAGGCAAAAAAGAGACCATCAAAGAGGTCAAACTCCCCGAAGCGAAGGTCGCGCCGGCTCCTCCCGTGGCACCTTTGGTTCCCTTCCCCATGTTGCCGGCGTTCGGTGGCCCTGTGGAACAACGGGCCGCTCAACTCAAGGTGGAACAGAACGACAGTGTTTTTAGCGTTCTGTACAACGTCCCCGATTTGCGAATTACCATCACGGGGATGAAGGAAGACGGCAAACACATTGTCGAGTCGATCGAAATTCAGGATGGGAAAGACCTGAAGAAATACGAATCGCTCAATCAGGTTCCCGAAAAATACAAATCGCAAATCGAAAAGATGATGGAACGGGTCAAATAATTTTTCGCCCACTCAGTTTGTTTTTTCATCCTTGGGGTTGTCTGTCTGTTCTGGTGGCCGATTCTCCGGAGGAAGCCCTTCATCGGAGGGCAGTTGCCACTCCATAGCCCAACCGGCCAGCCCACAAAAGAAGGTCATCCAAGGCACAAAAAAGAAGACGGCCACGAAGGGCATGTCCTCTTTCAGATACATTCTCAGCCAAGCAATAAACCCCAGAATTCCGCCCACCAGTCCACCACCGATGGCCCAAAGTCGAGCACTTTCTGGCGTGGCATGCGGGTTGTATTTGTCAAATAGTCCCATGGGATTTCAATCCTTCCCACAACTGGTTATGGTAAATATATTAAGGGCTTCTGCAGGTTGTGTCAAATAGTCCCATGGGATTTCAATCCTTCCCACAACTGGTTATATTCGCTATGCTTATCTCGTTTTTTCTATTTTTTTGGGTTGAGGTATTTTCTGTCTCAGGAGCACAATTCAAAACAAACCCACTAAAATAATCAAAAGAATCTTTCTGTTAGAAATGTTTCGTTTCTAATGGATATGCTGCTGTTCTTTAACTCCCTCCAATGAACAAACGACGACTATGAACACCTCGAGTCTACTCTCACTGTGTTTGGCGAGTCTCATTGCTGCCCCTGTTCCCAAAAAAGGGGACCCAAATAACTGGATCGGTGAGATCGTGATCATCAAAAAATCAGGCACACCAGCCATGCGCATCGATCCTGATGGGAAACAGACCCCTGTGGGTTATGTTCGCTCGGTCGAGTCAAAGGTGCTGGATCAAAAGGAGGGAAAGCTTTTGATCCGTGATCGTGATCAAGAGGTTTGGGTCAATCAAGAGGATATGGTTCTTCTGAACAAGGCGGCAGATTATTTTGCCGAGCGCATCAAAGAAACGCCAGATGTGACTTACCTGTATGCCTTTCGGGGTTGGGCCAATCATCGGACCGGAAAATCCGAGGAAGCCTTAAAAGATTACAGCCAAGCGATTCGCCTTTCGCCTCAATCTTCCGACTGGTATAACAATCGGGGTTTGATTTATTCCCAAATGAAGAAATACAAAGAAGCAATCGAAGATTATTCCAAAGCCATTGAATTACGTCCGAATAATCCTTTGTACTTTCGGAACCGATCCCGAGTTTACCGGGCAACGGGAGAGCACGAAAAAGCTATCTCCGATTTGAAATCGGCTCTGAAATTAGAACCCGATCATCAGGTCACTTTGAATGATTTGGCTTGGACGTTGGCCACTTCCCCGATTGATAAAATTCGAGACAAGAAATTAGCTGTCGAATATGCCGAACGGGTTTGTCAGTTAACCGATTATAAAAATGGAGTGTATTTAGATACCCTTGCGGCTGCCTATGCAGAAAATGATGAATTCGACAAAGCAGTGGAATATCAAAAAAAAGCCATGCAGGCAGTGAACTCACCTGTGAATACTAAAGATGCAGAAAAAAGGCTTGAACTATATCAGAATAAAAAAGCCTATCGTGAAGAGATGAAATAACATGTTATTCCGAACCCCATTTATTTTAAGTGAATTTGTGAGATGTGCCAAACCTTATCCCTGATGAAATAACATGTTATTTCGATCCGCATATTATTGAATATCACTCAGATTTATTATGCATCATGCTTGGGTTGAAGGTTATTGAGAGGAATTGGTCAATATCATCTTATTGATTGCATCTCAGATGCTATTGTTGATAGTCTCTTCTTTTCACAACCCCGCCACTGGTTTCATGTACCGGTTGCACCACAACGAAGGCCGATTCATCAATGGTATCGACGATATTTTCTAAGCGAGATAATTCCAGACGGGTCACCACGCAAAATAAAACACATTGTGCTTGCTCGGTGTAGCCCCCGATTGCATGAAAAGCTGTGACCCCTCGCCCTAATTCGTTGAGGATGGCCTGACGAATTTTCTCATGATGTTTGGAGACAATCAAAACACTATTGTAAGCTTCGATGCCATGAAGTAAGTAGCTGATTGTTCTTGTGGCAGCTAGGTAGGTGAGAACCGAATATAGGGCGGGTTCGACCCCCAGCATAATGGCTGCGATCGAGAAAATCGCCACATTCAAAAAAAGGATTACTTCCCCCAACGTGGCAAAGGTTTTTTTACTAAGAATAAGAGCTAAAATCTCGGTGCCATCTAAAACGCCCCCCCCCCCGAATGGTGAGACC
>CAZFDX010000783.1:0-3454 GCA_964518325.1 uncultured Alcaligenaceae bacterium
TCGGCATCGATCTTCAGGATTTTTTGTTTTTGTTCGTCGCTTAAACCGAGCTTACCAAAGTTGGGAGGTAATTGAGGTTGTTTGGCTTTCTTATCGGTTTTATCTTTCTTTTCTTGAGCGATGCCCCCTTCTAAAGAAAGAATTCCCAACCCTAAGACCAATAAAAACATGGAAAGTAAATGGAGGCGATTCATTGGCGTCACCAATCCGTTATTAAGAAGAGTTGTAATAATTGAAATTAATCAACAAAGTTGTTTTGAATCGTCAAGAGCGAAACGGAATTTTTATCAAAAAAATATACGTTCAAATACATGGCCAATCCACCGTTTGATTCGCTTACAGCGAGACTATTCTTGAGGCCGTCCGTCAAACTCCTGATACCACACTTGAGGAATACCTTCCGAGGTTCCAACGTTCCATGTCGCGGGCCACGTTGGTTCGGGCTTTGATCAAAATGTGTCTGACCAGAATAAAACGCTCTGAGCAAGTGAGCAGAGTCTTTCAGACATGAAGCAACAATGCATAGATTGGAAGAACGAGCAACCGACGGCAGATTCCAAATCGTGCATTTTCTCCCGTAGATTCCGGTTTTGAATCCGATCGAGAAAACATTCAGCAAGTTGAAGGCAAAGTTGTGAGAGATCGAAAAGGGAAGGATACCCGAGTTGAGTGGAGTAGAGTTGAGACCTTAGACTGTTTCACAGCAAAGGAGTGATCAATGAATTTCCGGAGTTGCGATTCTCCATCCGCTAAATCTAAATAAAAAATGCATTACTTCACTCTTAGCACTTCAATTCGGCCCTGCTTATTCAACAAGCATGGAAACGAAGTCCTACACAGTCTTCCATTTCATTACCACACCCAAATAAGTTTCTTTCTCTTTGAGCAACCCTTCATAGGCTTGGCCCAACTGTTCGGGAGTAATGGTGTGCGTGACGAGTTGCTCTAAGGAAAGTCGCCCCGAGGCCAAATTCGCCAAGAGCCATTTTTGGGCTTTGTGAATGTCCCAGTTTCCATTCAAGCGGGTGTGCGCCGGCTCGAACAACATATTGCCATGTGCCCCTAAAACTTCGATGTATCTGCGGTGTAGGTCATCGTAGAAATTCACGTTCTGGGCAATCCCGCGAGGGCTACCCACCACGACGACTTGTCCGGCATCGCAAGCAAGGCTCATGGCATCGGGAATGGCAGCGGGAACCCCTGTGGCATCGATCACAATTTCCGCGCCGCGGGTGCCGAGCAATTCCATCAGTTGTTCTTTAGCCGGTCTCGAAGAGGGGTCAATCACTCCATTCGCTCCCGCAGCCAGAGCCGCTTGACGACGCATCTGAACGGCATCGATGCCGATGACCGGATAGCATCCTGCTGCCAAGGCGCTGCGGAGAGCAAATTGCCCAATAATCCCCAAGCCAAGGACCGCCACCGAACGGCCCAAAGTTACGCCGGCCCGTAAAACCCCACCGAAACCATAACGAGAAACACACGCCAAGGCGGCTTTCTCGAAGCTCAAATTCTCGGGGAGTTTCCACCATCTTCCCCGTTCGTGCCCCAAGGTCAATACCTCATGAGAGGCATGATTTCCGGGATAGCTGACCCGATCCCCCACTTGAATATCAGTAATCTGGGAACCGACAGCCAGAACGACCCCTGCTGCCGAGTATCCAGGGCGAAACGGAAACTTCCAATCCACCATTTTGGGGTCTTTCAACCATTGATGGGTTCCCGTATAAACCGCTAACTCGGTCCCAGCGGACACGGCACTGGCGTGACATTCCATCAATACCTGATTGGGGGCCAATTCGGGGCAATCGACTTCACGGATTGAAACTTGATAGGCTTCGGTAATGACAACTTGGCGTATCTTCATAGCGTTTTTTGTGGTATTTCTTCCAAGGATAGTTGGCGGTGTTCCCAAGCTCGGGGAACCTCTCGGGGATAGGGGAACATGATACGAAAAAACGAGTCATTGTTTATGAACATTTTTTTGAGTATAATCTCTTCCAGAGGTTAACCTGTGGATCAGAGCGTACAAGAAACCGTCCCCCCAGTTGTTCCGACAACGGAAGCGAATCCGAGCCGTTACGAACAAATTGTCAATCAACTCTCCAAAGGGTTGGCCACCGTCAACCCCGAAGGAAAGGTGATTTGGGCCAACCAGATTTTCCGGTCGTGGTGTCCGACGGACCCTATCAATCAACCTTTTTTCCATGCTCTGAACATCTCCGAGGAATATCATCCCCGAGCCGATAAGTTCAAAACCGCTTTTGAAGGAACCACCCATAGCTTTCTCATTTCGGAACCGCGTCGGCATCTTTCGATTACCCTAACTCCCATTCGGTCGAATAATACCATCGGCGAGGTGGCGGCCATTTGTGATGACATTAGCGAAGATGTGATTCGCCAGCAGAAACTCGATGCTCTCCATCGGGCGGGTTCCGAATTGGAAGCAATGGAACCCGAATTATTGGTCGATTTGAACATTGAAAGTCGGGTAGACCTGCTGAAAAATAATCTTCGTCAGCACATCCATAATTTGCTCCACTACGATGTTATTGAAATTCGGCTCCTCGATCCGAGTACGAAGAAACTCATTCCGTTGCTTCAAGAGGGGATGACCGAAGAAGCTGCGAAACGGGAACTATACGCTGAAGAGACTGGTAACGGGGTCACGGGATATGTCGCAGCGACGGGGCAAAGCTACCTTTGCCCCGATGCCTCGAAAGACCCGCGTTTTTTAGTGGGTTCTTTGGGTGCCAGAAGTAGTTTGACCGTTCCCCTGAAATTTCATGATGAGGTCATTGGGACTTTCAACGTGGAAAGCCCCATGCTCAATGCGTTTGGGGTCGAGGACCTCCAATTCACGGAATTATTTTCGCGAGAAGTAGCTCGGGCGTTGCACACCCTGAAGCTCTTAACGGCACAAGAGACCTGTGCTGCCACCACCGCGATTGAGACGGTTAACAAAGAGACCGCCTTGATAGTGGATCGTTTGGCTGCCACCTTGGCCACTTTGAAAGAACAATCGCAGAATGAACCGACCTTGGGACAACTGAATTCCGCCGTGGAATCGTTTCGGGAATTCAAACAGAAGCTCCGCGAAATTACCATCAACATTATCCAAGCGAGTGGTCGGCCCCTAGATCGCAAGTTACTTTCGCTTTGTATTCTTGTGGTCGATCCCGATGAGAGAGTGCTTCGTTCGGCCCATACGATTCTCGCCCGTTTGGGTTGCTTAGTCGATTCTGCGATCACAGCTCAGGAAGGAATAGCCCTTGCCAAGGCCATGAAGTACGACGTGATTCTTTCTTCGGTGAAACATCGCGATATGGGGGGAACCGCTGCCTACCGTGCATTGAAAGATACTCTGACCAGCGGCGGCAGAATTTTGCTCACACAAGGATTTGAGTACGATTCGGGACATACCATCGTCAACGCTCGGCATGCAGGGTATGGT
>CAZFDX010000784.1:0-8849 GCA_964518325.1 uncultured Alcaligenaceae bacterium
CGTACGACTTGTAAAAGGAAAATGTTAGCAACCTAAAACAAATGATGCATTTGACGGGCCGCCAAAAGGGCATCGACCACGATTTTCACATTCCCATCGGTGCCATTCTTGAAACCAAGCGGTGCTGCTAAACCCGACGCCAATTCCCGATGAATTTGCGATTCGGTCGTTCGCGCTCCAATGGCCCCCCAACTCACAAGGTCCCCAATGTACTGAGGCGAAATCGTATCCAAAAATTCCGAACCCGCAGGCACTCCCAATTGATTTATCCGAACGAGCAAATCGCGAGCGATCCGCAGCCCCTCGTTAATTCGGAAGGTCCCATCGAGATACGGATCGTTGATGAGACCTTTCCAACCCACGGTCGTGCGGGGTTTCTCAAAATAGACCCGCATGATAATTTCTAAATCGTCGCGAAAATGATCTCGCAGGCTCCGCAAGCGGGTCGCATAATCCAACGCCGAAGCGGGGTCGTGAATCGAACAGGGGCCGACCACAACAAACAACCGGTCCGACTGACCTTGGAGAATTCGCCTCAGTTCATTCCGCGTGTCGATGACCAACTTCTCGACGGCGGTCCCTTGAATTGGGAAAAAGCGGATCAGGCTTTCCGGCGGGGGCAGCGGAACAACCTTTACGATCCGTTGATCATCCGTCAACGAAGTTCGTTCCCCATGGGGAGTTAATGAGTAGTTAACCTGATTCATTCCTATTATTGTACCACGAGTCACCATGCCAAAAGGAGAATATAGTAAAACCAACGCGAACTGCAACCAGACCCACTCCGAGTTCCGAACGAACTTCTTTCAAAATCCCAGTTGGTTTGAATATCGCTTCCAAGTCGAGGGCCACTCTTTTCATGGGATGCCGATCAGTTTCTTTTCAAACGAGTCCTGACTGTGATTCACTCAATCCGCACTCAACCTTCCTAAAATACACTTGCTCTTTTAACTCTCTCGTGAGCCAAGTCATGCGATTGATTCGAAAATTGTTGATACCCCCTTTCATGATGTTCCTGCTCTGCCTGCTGGGTTGTAGTTGCCAAGGCACAAAATTGGCACCGGAGATTAGTGAACCCAAACTTCGGTTCGATGCCACGCAATTCGTCAAACAGGAGGTTTCAGGGGGTTTTCGGAAATTGCCCGTCCGAGCCTATCTCAATCTCCCGTATGTCGAAAATCCAACCGATCCAGAACATCAATTGCTCAATCTGTATGTTCCCGATGCTTACTACAATGGGGTGGGCGTAGGGGCATTCAACTCGGTCACTGCTCCGATTTTGGTGATCTATTCGGCACCGGATTATTTACCCACGCTCCCTGCCAACTGGGACGAGAAGACGAAACCCCAAGAAGGTCAACCCGACCTGTTGGGATTGGCTCTCTCGAAAGGATATGTCGTCGTCTCGCCTGCCGTTCGGGGTCGAACTTCCCCCAAAGGAAAAGCACCGGCTCCGGTGATCGATCTGAAAGCGGTGATCCGCTATCTGAGATTCAATGATCCTTACATCGCTGGGGATGGCAAAAAAATCATTTTGACGGGGGTCGGTCGTGGGGCAGGATTGGCGGCCGTCGTCGGCGCGAGCGGCGATCATCCCGATTATTCAAGAGAACTCGAAGCACTCGGGGCCGCCCCTGCTAGTGACGAAATTTTTGCGATAGTGGCTTATAGCCCCATCATGAACCTTGAGCATGCCGATGCTGCCTATGAATGGCAATTCGCTGGGATCGAAGAATATCCGAAACAAAATTCTTCCCCTCTCCCCATGAACGATCCCCAGGCGCAACTCGAAAAATTCACGGCAGAACAACGCCTTGTTTCCATCAAACTCAAAGAGATGTTTCCCAGTTATGTGAACAGCTTGAAACTAACCGATCCCCAAGGACGCTCTCTCACGCTCAACGATCAAGGAGAAGGGACTTTTAAGGAATATCTGGTTGCACAATTCATCGACTCGGCCCAGCAGTCGTTGAAGAAAAAAAAGAATCTCGACCCCGTTGCTTGGCTCAAGATAGAAGCGGGCATGGTCCAATCGTTGGATTATGCTGCATACATTCGGGAACTGGGGCGACTTCGCCCCCCCCCCGCATTCGATGCCTTTGACCAAAGCACCCCTGAAAATGAACTTTTTGGTAACGAAATGTTTCCGAAACGGCATTTTACCCCGCTCGGTGCCCATTACGGATTACCCAAAGGGGCCAAAACCGCCGAAGAACAAACCGTTCGAGTCATGAATCCCATGAATTACCTCGGCCAACCGAACAGCAAAGTCGCTCCGCATTGGCGGATTCGTCACGGCAGTCAAGATCGGGAAGCCCCTTCGGCCATCCCTTTAGTGTTCGCTTTATCGTTGAAAAATCAGAAGATCGATGTTGATTTTGCTTTCGCATGGAATCAGGGCCATTCGGGTTTTTACGATCTCGATGAGCTATTCCGATGGTTGGAACAAACCAGTAAACTTCCCCCGCAAGATCAAAAATAAATCCTTCATTTCCGATGAGGAATCCCTCCCTTATTCAGAATACGGCATCAGTGATGAGCTTCTAAAAATGATGCAAAAGTAAGAGGGACTTGCCCTAGAGAGGAGGGAGCGAACGGACGAATCTTTCTTTTCCCTATGAAAATTGCCCGTTGTTGCCACATCGGTTTTCTGATACGATTGCCTTGACAATCAACAGGAGGTACTATGCTCACCACACTACTAGGAGTAATCGTATTCGGAATTTCCTCCCCTACGATGACGCCCACAAAGGAGAACACCACAATCAATCTGGAAGGGGTTTGGGAAATCCTGATTGTGCGGGAAGGTCTTTCTAAAGAGGAGCAAGAAGAAGGACGGGAATTGATTTTCTTCCGGAATCGCATGGTGATTCAATTTAAGCCAGGGGAGTCAAATTTGGCCCTACTCCGTTATCATGTGAAGAAGTTGGATGGAAAAAATTTGATCGAGATAGTGAACTCAGCCAAGGGGAAAGAAAAAAAGTTTCGAGGTATCTACAAAGTCCAAATGAATGTTATTGAAATTTGTCTAGTAGACGAAGAGAGTTCATTACCCGAAGATTTTAGCCCCAAAGAAAACCAGTTATACATCAAGGCCAAACGGATTATGAGATAATCCTCTCCCGCGATGATCCCTATCGATTGAGCCAATCCCATACGTTGATCCCGTTTTTTTTCTCCGTCACCTTGTCAATAATTTTTCGGAAAAACCCTAAATTCCTATTGCCAAAGGTTCGACCTTGGTGTTAGGATAGTAGTGGAATTAACCTTCCCTGAGGTTACCTTCAACCTCCTCCAATCGAGTTACCTTCAACTCCAAAATCTCACCACAAATAAAATTGGTAACCTTAAAATCTACAGGTATTTTCTGTAGAATAAAGTCGAGGAGTTTTCACAATGACGACATTACAACCCCTATTTGGTTTCTTCGGTCTGGGCACAACAGAACTGATGGTTCTTTTGGTGTTGGGCGTGCTTTTATTCGGTCGGAATTTACCAGGGATCGCCAAGAGCATCGGCAAATCCGTGACCGAGTTTAAGAAAGGTGTCAGCGGTATTGAGGATGAAGTAGAACGAACCAACGCAGGGGGAACCGCTGCCAAAACCGCAGAGCCTGAACAAGTGCGTCCTCCGCAACGGGTTTCGGCCACGGCCCCGAAATTTGAAGATGCCCCCCCCCCTCAGGCCTAATGCCCTTCCCTTCGTAAGCCCATTTCCTCATACACATCGACCAGCTTTTTCATCCGCAACTCAAAGTCGTACCGTATGCGGATCGTTTGTAACCCCCTTTGCTTGAGATGCTCGGCATAGTGGGGATTTTGCAAAAGAAATTCTAACCCTTTCCGGAGTTCGTAGGTATCACCGGCAGGAACCAAAATGCCCGCTTCCCCATAATCCAAAAGGTGAGGCACCCCATTCACAGCCGTCGCAACCACCGGAATTTCAAGGGCCATTGCTTCCAACAACACATTCGGTAAACCTTCTCGGTAGCTCGAAAGGGCATAGATATCCATTGCTTCATAAATCTGACGAAGATCAGATCGATACCCCAACAAATGGAATCGATCCGTATGCCCCAGTGTGTGAATCAACTCCGCAAGATGGGCATGTTCTTCCCCCTCCCCTGCAATGAGAAGTTGCACATCGTGCCCCCTTCGGACTAAATCCGAACAGGCTTGGATCAAACGATCGAATCCCTTTTCAGCCGAGAGACGCCCTGCTGCTCCAATGGTCAATCGTTCGGGAAACCCCAGCGATTGGCGAGCTTGTGCCGCCGATTGACGACGCTGAAATTCCTTCAGATTGATGCCATTTTCCAACAGAACCCGACGAGATTTCGGCACGCCTGCCCGTGAGGCCGCTTGATCGAGGTCGATCGAAACCGAAAAAACCTTTTCGTAGAAGCGCAAACTCAAACGATCGAGAAAATAATACAACGGCGTTTTAGAGGTTTGATGAACCCAACCATGAAGAGTCGTGACCAGACGAATCGGTAACATTCGTTTGAGTATCAAACCAAGGGTATTGGTTTTATAATCGTGACCATGCCACACATCGGCCCGTAGCTTGCGACATAATTGCACCAATCGGGGAAGCACGCGCCAATCCGCCGCCCCAAAATCGGGCACGGAGAGGAGTTCGACCCCCTTGGCGGCAGCTTTTTTTTGCAGGCTTTGGAAACCGGTATCTTCAGGATGATGCAGATAGACGCAATACATTTGGTAGCCGGCCCGTTCGAGGTAGGGAGGAGAATTGATGAGGGTTTTATCTGGCCCCCCCCCCGAACCTGCAAGGACACGGGCATCCACAATCACCGGTTTTTTCACAAACAGAATCTCCAGAACTCTTCGCGGGCACGCTCTTCGCGGGTAGGATAGCACATTTTTATCGAAATGAGAATGGAGAGACATCGAAAGGAAGTTCGATGCAATCCCCATTAAGGATGTAAGGCGGTGAACGCCAAGCTCGTTAGGACCGGCTCGATAGCGTTAGGTCCAACTCGGGGCAGCAGGCACGGGCTGAGTTAAGCCTAACAATTCGCGCAACGGCTTCAAACATTCATCCCAATGGTGATACTGTTGGGCGAAGTGCCGACCCTCGACGCCAAGCCTTTGACGGGTCTGCGGATCATCGAGCAAGGAAAGAATTTGCTCGCTCCATTGCTCAGGGGTCGAGGCCACCCGTGCGGGATTGCCTTCGGTGCGAAAGCCCCCTAGGGCTTGTGGAGATGCGACCACGGGTTTTCCTGCGCTCATGGCTTCGAGAACTTTGTTCTGTAGCCCCCTTGCAATTCTCAACGGGGCTACCACCACGGCACAGCGATGCAAGTAAGGTCGCACATCAGGCACTTGGCCCACGACCTCGACTCCTGCAAGGGACGCCAAGGCTTGCACGCTCGGGGTGGGCTGGCGACCGACCAATTTGAGTTTCTGCTCGGGCTTATGTCGATGAATCGTCGGCCAAATTTCGCGGCTAAACCAAATGGCTGCATCGACGTTGGGTTTATAATCCAACGCCCCGACGAACACACAATCCCGCTGCGATTCGCTCACATTCTCTTGAGGATGATAATAATCGAGATCGACACCATTCGTTACTGCCCGAACCACCCCCGTACTAGCAAACTCGCGAAACATGGCGGCCTCGCCTTCGGAAACGAGAGTGACCGCATGGGCTTTTTGTGTGATTGCACGTTCGGTGCAACGCAGTCGTTTCCCTTCCAATGAATACAGCCAACTTTTGGGAAAACGGGAGGCTGCCGCGTAATCGAACCATTTTTGAGAATCGACATCAACGACATCCACAATGCGGATGGCCTGAGCCAACTCCTCAAGCCAAAGGTATTGGGCCAACGCCGAGGAGCTAGCCAGCGCGCTGGTGAAACGGGTTTGCGATGCCCATTGCTTCACCGTGGAAAACATATGGGGATGAAAGAATGCCCCCTCGGAAATACTCCCCCCCGAAAGTAAGGAAAGCCCTGCCCGCAACCATCGGGATTTTCCGATCGGAATGATTTCGACCCGTTCGCATAACTGCTTCAGAACGGTCACGGTCTGGGCAGGGACCGGTTCATCCGCCAAGGCGATCAAATGAATTTTTGCAAAAGGTGCCAAACACCGAAGCGTATGATAAGTGCGAATCCGATCCCCTTTATCGGGAGGATAAGGAACCCGATGGGTTAACAGGAGTAGCTCGGGTTGGTGACTGGGAGGCACGATGTTCCTAGGCTCAGAAAAATTTTCTCTATGAAGAAGGTTACGGGTTGCTTCCGATGTTGTGGCGGATCGGGTTCTCGATATTTCTCGACACTTTTCGGTACTAGATGGGTCGGGGACCCAGTTCGCTACTTTTTGAGGTTTGCGGGGCGGGTTGAGCGGAGGGATCAATCGGGCGTGGCTCGATCGTATTGGGGTGCGGCATACGCAGACCGATCCGCGCCAAGGTGTGGGGCACTCCCGCTGCCTGAATCGCGGTCATAATGATTAATCGCAGGTCCAATAGGAACGAGAAAGTTCGGATGTAATGTAGGTCGTAAATTTGCTTGCGGCGGACGGTATCCAAGGATTCGTCGGGTGGTAGATAGGCTTGGGCCAGCCCCGTTACACCAGGTTTGACGATCAGGCGTTGCGGGTAGTTGGGCACGGTTTGGTTTAGGATGGGGAAAAATTCCGGACGTTCCGGCCGAGGACCGACTAGGCTCATTTCCCCTTTAATGATGTTCAGCAGTTGGGGGAATTCATCAATGTGGAGTTTGCGAAGAATTTTCCCCAAAGGAGTAACCCGTCGATCGCCTTTCGTGGACCAGCGCACACCCGAGGTGGCTTCGCATTTGTTGTACATCGTCCGGATTTTATAGATCACAAAGGGTTGTCCAAATTGGCCTAATCGGGTTTGAGTATAAAACGCAGGGCCTCGACTAGTCAACCGGACGAGAACCGCAACAATAGCAATGATCGGCACGAGAAAAATCGATAAGGTCAAGGCCCCGACCAAATCAAACAAGCGTTTGAATTTTTGGTAGGCGACCGGAGAAACCCAGCTTTTATCCTCAAAGGTTTCTCGGGGAACCAACTGGCCTGCTTGCTTCCGCACCCGAGAAGGAGGTGGGGGAGTCGGCACGGGGTTCATGGGAGTCAAGTTACCGATCATAGCATCCTATAATGATCAAAAGCACGTTTGTGGGTGCTCAACAGCAAAAAATAAAACGACACCAAATTACGTTCAACGTCAACAACATACTCACGTTAAAACCGAATGTTCAAAACTTCGGGCATAGCCATAGGTTTCCCCCCGCGTTCCATTGACCACCGCACCGAGTAAAGGAATCTCAAGGGCATTGAGTTTCTGGCAAGCGGCGGTGACTTTATCTGCTTGGCTATGGTCGATCATTAACGACATTAAAACCCCATCGACGTAGCGGCCAATCAAAAGGGCATCGGCAACGGGTAACACCGGTGAGGAATCAATCAAAATCATTTCAAATTGATCTTTGACTTGGTCCAGTAATCGTTTGAATCCATCCACTGCGAGATAGCCCAAAGCGGCGCTATCACAACGTCCCGCGGTGAGGATATAAAGTTGACTGGTGCCAAGGCGTCGGATTGCATCGGTGACGGAAATTTCTTGGCGAAGCACTTCTGCAACCCCCGGACGATCTTCAATTCGATAATATCCGTGAATGGCAGGGCTTCGGAGATCGGCATCGATGAGGAGGATTTTCCGTCCCGTTCGGGCCAGACTGGCGGCCAAGCGAACCGATAACGAGGTTTTGCCTTCGCTACCGGTAGCACTGGAAATCATGACCGTTCGTAATCGTTTTTGGGAAGCAGTGTGGAGGAAAACCGTCCGCGCGGAATCGACTGCTTCATTCAGGGCAGCATCCCATTCGGCATCGGTAAAGCCTTTGGTGTTGGGTCGAGCGGGAACGGTTCCCATCACCTTGAGTCCTAAATCGGTTTGAACTTCTTGAGGTGATCCCAAGCGTCGGGCGCGGAATTCCCACAACCCCACGAGCGAGAACACCAAGCCGAAAAAGGCAATGCCCCCCATGCCGGCCATTTTGGTCCTGCGAGAGGTATCATCCACAGCAATTCGGACCGGTTCTTCATCGATCCGAGAGATGTTGAACGAGACGGCCCGACCATTTTCCCAAGTCATGTATTGGCCGAGAATTTTTTGAGCTTGATCGGCACGGGCAGCCAGTTCGGGGTTACGAGAGGCCGCTTTCAAGCCCTCTTCGTTGAGTTCATTCAAGCGCCTTTTCGCGGCTTCGATTTCCTCTTTCCGGACCTTTTCTTCTTTCTCGGTCCGGAACAAATCTTCTTGGACCTTAGCATACTCTTGGCGAAGTCGATCCGCAAAGCCCGTGGCCAGCAGGTTGGTCAATTGTTTTTCTTGCGAGATAATACGGGCATCAATCTCGGCAATCTTACTTTTCAGGGCCAAAATTTCTGGGTTGTTGGGGCCTAGGCCGATCGATTTGGTGGTGAGAATCGAATCGTATTCATCGCGTTCCGCACGCAGTTTTGCAATGATGGGGCTTTGATTGAGATAAGGCTCGATCTCGGCTTTTGTGGGAACAAGTGGGTTGGTCTCTAATCGGGCTTTGAGTCGGTCTTCTTCTTTTTTGAGCTTTTCGATGTCAAAGGAAAGTTTGCGTAATTCGGATTGCGAAAGGGCCAACTGGTCGCTGACGACCTTCCGATCGGCAGAAATCATTTCTGCGCTGCGAACTCCGACCATACTCGTGGCATTGGGACCAAATTGTTTTTCCAGTTCTTCCTTCACTTTGGCTTGTTGTTCGCTGAGTAATTTTTGTTGCCGAAGTTTCGCTTCGTTGGCGGTTCGAT
>CAZFDX010000785.1:0-5192 GCA_964518325.1 uncultured Alcaligenaceae bacterium
TCGATGTAACTTTTTATCGCGGTTTTTACCGTTTGTGGGGTGATGTTATGCTCTCGGTTCTAGGCTAATTGAAGTTCACGGCGTCGGGCGGTTTCATCGATCGCTCGTTGCCTCGATTTGGTCATTGTGTCCGCATAAAGAATCACCTCGGCGTTCACATTACGGGCCGCCCGTCCGATTGTCTGGATTAAAGAAGTCTCGCTGCGGAGAAAACCCTCCTTGTCTGCATCCAAAATCGCTACCAACGAAACTTCCGGTAAATCAAGCCCTTCGCGGAGCAGGTTCACACCGACCAGAACATCAAAAGCCCCTTCTCGCAATTCTCGCAGGGTCTGGATTCGTTCAAGGGCATCCAGCTCTGAGTGCAGCCATTTACACTTCATCCCCGATTCTTTGAAGTAGTTGCTCAAATCTTCTGCCATTCGTTTCGTGAGTGTGGTCACTAAGGTTCGTTCCCCACGCGATCTGCAAATTTTGATTTGCTCGACTAAATCTTGAACTTGTCCTTTCGCCGGTTTGACATGAATAATCGGATCGACCAAACCGGTGGGGCGAATCAATTGCTCGACGACTTCACCCCCGCAGCGATCTAGTTCCAAAGGTCCGGGAGTCGCCGAGAGAAACAGGGCTTTGCCGATCCGAGCTTCCCACTCTTCATATTTCAATGGGCGATTATCTAACGCACTCGGAAGGCGAAAGCCGTGTTCCACAAGGGTCTCTTTTCGGGAACGATCCCCTGCAAACATGCCACGCACTTGGGGAAGCGTGACATGCGACTCATCGACCACACAGAAAAAATCTTCGGGAAAAAAATCGAGCAAAGTGTAAGGGGGTTCCCCCGCACCCCGACCCGAAAACCATCGGGCGTAGTTCTCGATCCCCGAGCAATAGCCGACTTCTCGGAGCATATCCAAATCGTAATTCGTGCGTGCTTTCAGCCGTTCAAACTCCAGAAGTTTCCCTTGCTTTTTGAAAAATTCGAGTCGCTCGTTGAGTTCGGCTTCGATCCCTTCAATGGCAGCCCGAGTTCGTTCTTCGGGGGTTACGAAGTGTTTCGCAGGATAGATCATGAGTTCATCGAGAACCTCAATTCTTTCCCCTGTGAGGGGGTTAATCACCGAAAGAGCATCGACTTCATCACCGAATAACTCGATTCTCATGGCCGTCTCTTCCGCAGCGGGCCATACTTCGATGGTATCGCCCCGCACACGGAATTTACCGCGTTGAAAATCAATGTCGTTCCTTTGATATTGGATGTCAACGAGTTTGACTAACAATTCTTCTCGATCGATCTGATCTCCACATTTCAAAGCGACCATCATCCTCCGATAATCACTGGGAGAACCGAGGCCATAGATGCAGGAAACCGAGGCCACCACAATCACATCGGATCGGCTCACCAGTTTGGCAGTGGCGGTCAATCGCAAACGGTCGATATTCTCGTTGATCGAGGCATCTTTCTCGATGTAAATATCTCGCTGGGGGATGTAGGCTTCCGGTTGATAGTAATCGTAGTAGCTCACGAAATAGCACACGGCATTATTCGGAAAAAAGCCTTTGAACTCTTTGTAAAGCTGGGCCGCAAGGGTTTTGTTATGCGCTAAAACCAATGTGGGTTTGTTCAAGGCCGCTATCACACGGGCCGCCGTATGCGTTTTACCCGTTCCGGTGGCCCCCATGAGTGTTTGGAATCGCTTCCCATTTTTGTAGCCTTCGAGGAGTTCGCTGATTGCCTTGGGTTGATCTCCCGCAGGTGGCCACTCGCTAACTAATTCAAACGATTTCTTCACGTTCTCTCACCAGTGAGTAATGGAAAGTTGACCCTCTATTATGTTAGTCGTTGATCGTTCGGGCACAAAAGAGGTTACATTCCGAAATTTCTGACTTGCAGTGAGAATTTTGTCACTTGGAATTGAAGAGGGGTGTGAGGGTCCATCTACCTTTTTGAGTGGAAATTTGCTACAGTGAGATAACAATCCTTCCTGAAAGAACCGGTTCGATATGCAATCTCATTTTACGTCGATTCTCAAAGGCTTGCCCATCACAATCGGGCTGATCGGTCTGTTCAGTTCCTTCACTCTGCTGCATTCCGATGAGAAAAGCACTTCCCCCGAACCAGTGGATTTTCTGAAATCGGTCAAGCCCATTCTGGAAGCCCGTTGTTTTGAATGCCACAACGAAACCAAAAAGCGAGGGGGCCTACGATTGGATTCCATTCGCGGCATCCTACAAGGAGGCTCCAGCGGTTCGATCCTGATCGCAGAAAAGGGAACCGAAAGCCTGTTGATTCGGCATGTGACGGGGACAGGTGGAGTCGAGCGCATGCCCCCGAAAGGCGATCCTTTGACAAAAGAACAGATCGACATTTTACGATTGTGGATTCAACAAGGGGCCAAACTCCCTGCGATCAACACGAAAGAGGTTGCCAATAGTGACGAGGTGAGCTGGGCCTTTTTACCCCTGAAAAAAGTTCCGATCCCCGAACTTGGTGCCGAAGGGAAAAAATGGGCACGCAACCCCATTGATGCTTTCATTTGGGAAAAACTCGCCGCTCAAAAATTGAAACCCTCAGCGGAGGCCGATCGAAGAACCTTGGCCCGAAGGGTCTCTTTCGACCTGACGGGACTACCGCCTCTTCCTGAAGAATTAGAGAATTTCTTGAACGATTCTTCAGCCGATGCTTATGAGAAGTGGGTCGATAAATTGTTGGATTCCCCCCGCTATGGCGAAAGATATGCCCGTCATTGGTTGGATGTGGCCCATTATGCCGATTCTCACGGTCACGATCAGGATCGCTTTCGACCCCATGCTTGGCCTTATCGGGATTATCTGATTCGATCCTTCAATAGTGATAAGCCCTATGCTCGTTTTGTGAAAGAACAAGTCGCGGGCGATGTCCTTTTTCCGGACGATCCTCAAGCGATTATCGCCACCGGATTCCTCGCCGCTGGTCCATGGGACGAGAGCGGCCTTCGCGACATCAACGAAAATTCGTTGGATCGGCAAATTGCCCGTTATTTAGATCGAGATGACATTGTGACCACCACGATGAGTACATTTGTCGGCTTAACCGTTCACTGTGCCCGTTGCCATGACCATAAGTTCGATCCCATATCTCAAAAGGAATACTATGCGTTGCAAGCGGTTTTTGCCGGTATTGACAAAGCCGAACGGGCCTTTGATAACGATCCCAAAGTAGCGAAACAACGCCTGCGCTACGAACGGGAACGCTCCCTGTATCCATCCTTAAAAACTCTAGCCGAACTTGAGAAGGTCAATCCCGATTGGCGGGCAACCATCAAAGAGTTTGAGAAATCGCAAAAGGATAACGATGGGGGTTGGGTCGTCGTGAAACCCCATCGGGTGAAATCGATGCAGGGGAGTATTCTAAAATGCTTAGACGATCATTCTATCTTGGCGACGGGCAAAACTCCTCCTGTGGATACCTATATTTTGGAATTCACAACCGATCAAATCGGGTGGACGGCACTGAAACTCGAATTAATCTGTGATGATTCCCTTCCCTTCAAAGGGCCGGGGCGAGCCATCAATGGAAATTTGCATCTGAACGAGATTCGGGTCAAGATCGCCCCTAAGGATAAACCGAAACAATTCCAATCGGTCAAAATTAAAAAGGCATTGGCGGATTTCTCACAACAAAGCTGGGAGATTGATAAAGCAATAGATAACGATCCGAAGACGGCTTGGGGAATTCATCCCGAAGAGGGGAAACCCCATCTTGCGATTTTTGAGTTTGAAAACCCTGTGGGGTTCGCAGGAGGAACCGAAATCCGGATAGAACTCGAACAAAGTCATGGTCGAGAACATCTCATCGGTCGGTTCCGAGTGGCCATGACCAACGACCACGGGGGCGGGTTGATCCCACAGCCTTTGCCTGCGGTCATCGAATCGATCTGGAAGCAACCGGAACCAGCGCGGACCGAATCGCAGCAGTTGACGTTGGCCCAGTACGTTCTCGAAAAGAAATTAGCCCGCCAGCTTGCTAGTCTTTCTCCGCAAACGAAGGTTTATTGTTGTACCAATCGATTTACTCCAGAAGGGAGTTTTCGACCCAAAACCCAACCCGAACCGATCTATCTGCTTAAACGAGGCGCGATCACCCGAAAGGGAGAGCTAGTCGATCCGGCGGCATTACGCGCTGTGAAATCGCTGCGGCCCGATTTTCACTTGACGAATCCTCAGGATGAGGGGGAACGTCGGGCCAAATTGGCGGAATGGTTAGCTGACGAGAATAACCCCTTAACTTGGCGGGTGATTGTCAACCGAATTTGGCACTATCACTTTGGAAAGGGGATTGTCGATACCCCCAGCGACTTTGGAAAAATGGGTGGCCAACCTACCCATCCCGAGTTGCTAGATTGGCTAGCAGAGTACCTGAAGCAAAAAAATGGTTCGCTCAAGGCGCTGCATCGATTGATTGTGACCAGTTCGACCTATCGACAGGCCGTGCTCCATAACGAGCAAGCCGCCAAAATTGATTCGGACAATCGGCTCCTTTGGCGGATGAATCGAACACGGATGGATGCCGAGACTTTTCGGGATACAGTTCTCTGCGTTTCGGGGCGGTTGGACGAGACGCAATTTGGTCCACCGGTTAAACATTTCCTCACCAAGCCGGGGGTTCATGTGACCCTTGATGCGGACTACGATAAGCTCGATCTTGATTCCCCCGAGGCACGACGCCGGAGCATTTATCGGTTTATTTTTCGGACTCGGGCGGACCCGATGTTGGAAGCGCTCGATTGTCCCGATGCTTCGTTAGCTACGCCAACACGCACAACCTCCGTGAATGCCTTGCAATCCTTGGTTTTGTGGAATAATCGCTTCGTCCTGAAACAATGCGAACATCTCGCCAGTTTGGCACAAAGTCGTTCTGCTGAGCTAGAAAAGCAGGTTTTGTTTGTGACCCAACGAATTTTAGGTCGGAACCCTCAGGAACAAGAATCCGTTGCTTGGACGGGCTACGCTCGCAAACACGGCTTGGCCAATCTCGTTCGGGTGTTATTCAATAGTAGCGAGTTTTTATTTATCGATTGAGGTCCAGTATGCAGCAACATCGGCGCGCCTTTCTCACAACGAGTTTCGGGAGCTTGGCCCTATCGCATCTGCTGGCCTATTCCCAAGATGAAAAACCTCGCCCCCGCGCGGAATTCAACGGCGGGCTTCATCAT
>CAZFDX010000786.1:0-1959 GCA_964518325.1 uncultured Alcaligenaceae bacterium
ATCCTCCACATATTTATACAAGCGAAAGCCGGGGCATCCTTTTTCTTTTTCGTGATCCAGTAGCCCAGCAAAACTAAGCAGGGCATCTCGGAGTTCTTCTCCGGACAATCGACGAGGAGGAAAACGCCACAGCAACCGAGAGTCAGCATCGATCTTCGCTGCGGTCTCGTTCCACTTGGAGGATTGTCGATAGGTTTGCGAGGTGACAATCAACTTATGGATCGGTTTGAGTTTCCACTTCTCTTGGTGAACTCGGTGAGCCAGAAAATCCAACAACTCCGGATGAGTCGGCTTGCTACCCATCCAACCAAAATCGCTCGGGGTATCGACGATACCCACACCGAAATGATAATGCCATAAGCGATTGGCCAACACGCGGGCCGTCAGGGGATTATCCGGTGCGGTGATCCACTGGGCCAGAGCTAATCGTCGTTGAGTTTCCGGAGCATTTGCGGGCAATTCATATCGACTTTCTAAATGTTTGAGAATCCCCAAGCTCGAAGGGGTGACGACTTCGCCCAATTTCGAGGGGTCCCCTCCCAGATGAACTTTGAAGGTTTGCTTGGCGATATTCGGGTCAAAAGTACCGGCCCATTTTTTCGGAATCGTTTTTAGGTCGAGTTTTTTGGCATCGAGCAAGGCTCGTTGTTCCGCTGTTAACAAAGGTCGATCCCCATAATGGACCCCTGCGAAGGTGGCATAAAGGCTAAAATAATCTTTCTGAGAAATGGGATCAAATTTATGATCGTGACAGCGGGCACAGCCGAAGGTTAACCCTAAAAAGGCCTCGCTGGTTGTGCGGATCATCTCATCCAAGTGATTGGCACGAATCAAGGCCGCCTGTTTGGCATCGCTATTGCCCACATTATCGTAAGGTCCGCACACTAAGAACGCCGTGCCGATTTCTTTTTCGGGATCGTCTTTTCCAATCACGTCTCCCGCAAGATGTTCACGCACTAACTGATCGAACGGTTTCCCTTCGTTGAATGATTTAATAATGTAATCGCGAAAGGGCCAAACATTGTTAATCAGAACATTTCGTTCGTAACCATTGCTTTCACCAAAACGCACCACATCCAACCAATGTCGTCCCCAGTGTTCACCATACCGAGGCGAAGCCAATAAGCGATCCACCAGTTTCTCATAGGCATCGGTCGAATGATCCTGTAAAAACCGCTCGACTTCTTCGGGAGTGGGTGGAAGCCCTGTGAGATCGAAGGTGACTCGACGAATCAACATACGTTTATCGGCAGGGGGGTTGGGGGTTAGCCCTTTCGTTTTTAACTGAGCAAATATAAATCGATCGATGGGGTTTTCGTTCCACTCTTTAGGAAGTTCCTTCGGATTCGGGATAGTGGGAACGCGAAGGGGTTGCAAAGACCACCAAGTTCCGTCGGCTTTGGCTTTTTCTTTGAGCACATAATCTTTCGGCCATGAGGCCCCTTCTCGTATCCAACGACGTAACGTATTCACCTCGGCCTCGCTGAGCGATTTTCCTTGTTTGGGCATACGGGGTTTGGCCCCTTCCCGAGCAGGGATCACCACTTGAAGGAGTTGGCTTTCATCTGGTTTGCCTGCCATCACATGTTGGCTCGATTTGAGAGCGGCCTCGGTACTGAGCGAAAAATCCCCCTTGCTGTTACCAGTGTTATGGCATCGCAGGCAATGTTCCTGAAAAATCGGAGCGACCTCTTTCACAAAATCCACTGGGGATTCTTTCGATTGATTCACTGGGGGTTCTTTCGACTGATTCACTGGGGGTTCTTTCGACTGAATCAGTGTCAGTGTGATGAGAACAAAGCAAAGGGAATAAAGGGAACGCATGGCAGGATACCCAAAAGATCAACACTTTTAGGTTAAGACATTTTGACCGAAAATCCTAGTCGAATCGGCATAAAACCGATTGAGATTCGAGTATGCAACTGAAGTGAGTGGGGACCTCACGGGAAGGCCCGAGCC
>CAZFDX010000787.1:0-4969 GCA_964518325.1 uncultured Alcaligenaceae bacterium
ACTGCCGATAAGGTTCTAGTGGCCGTGGGGCGGAAACCCAATATCGAAGGGTTAGGGCTGAAAGAAGCGGGAATTCACTACGACGAAAAGACCCTGAAGGTGACCGTCGATTCGAATTTCCAGACCAATTTGCCTCATGTCTATGCGATTGGCGATATTATCGCAGGGCCGATGCTCGCGCACAAAGCCCAAGAAGAGGGGGTTGCGGTGGCGGAACATTTGGTGGGCAAGCCGGTTCATTTCCATTACGATTCGATTCCCAGTGTGATTTACATTTGGCCCGAAGTTGCCAGCGTCGGACCCACCGAGGAGCAATTAAAGGAATCCGGCAGGGCTTACAAAGTGGGGAAATTCCCTTTTATTGCCAGTGGACGTGCGAAGTGTATGGACGAAGCCGAAGGGATCGTCAAGGTTCTGACCGATCCCAAGACCGATCGGGTTTTAGCGGTACATATCTTTGGCCCTCGCGCCTCGGATATGATCGCCGAAGCCGTGACCATCGTTGAATTCAAAGGCTCCGCCGAAGACATTGCTCGCATCACACATGCTCACCCGACCCTTTCCGAATCGCTCGCCGAGGCCGCCCGTCACGCCAGCTTTGGTATGCCTTTGCACGCTTAGCCCTGTGGGAAATCCCCTTTTGCATTCCAAATGCCTTTGGGGATTTGGGGATTTGCTTCAACCTTCTAAGTTACTCGTTACTTGCCTTGAATGTTCAGGGTGATCGGGGTACTTTTTTTCGCACCGTAGACCAAGACCATAAAATCCACCTTGGCAGGGATCGTGGCTTCGAGATCGAATTCCTTGGCGTTGGCTTTTGTGGCGTAGGCTTTGACCTTTTCCAAATTGTCTAAACTGAATGGAGCCGGAAAATCCCTCGCAGGAATCACCGCCAAGCTCACTTCCTCATCTGCTTTCAATTTCACCCGAACCACTTGTTGCGATGAGGGGCCGTCGATGGTGTAGGTTTTCATATCTCCCGGTTCCAAAGTCTCGGTGCGATCGTATTTCAATTTTCCACAACCGACCAGCCCCACTATCACAATCCAACTCAACCCAACCAAAACAGATAATCGCATACATGCTCCGATTCAAAGGGGTTTATCCTGCAACGGTGTTATATTGAGGGGAATTCTTCGGAACCACCTTCCCTGATTCCCCCCGCCGAATATCCTTTCTGATAATTCTACTTTTGTTGGTATTCGCTTCATGTCTCAAAAACCTCGTGTTGTGATTATCGGAGGCGGCTTCGCTGGGCTGAGTGCTGCTCAAAATCTCCGCCGTGCGGAGGTCGAAATCACTCTCATCGATCGCCGTAACTATCACCTCTTCCAACCGTTGCTCTATCAAGTTGCTACGGGAGGTCTTTCCCCTGCCAATATCGCGGCTCCACTTCGTGCGATCTTGCGATCCCAAAAAAACTGCACCGTCGTATTTTCGGAAGTTCATCAGATTGATCCGGTTCAAAAATTGGTACATACTTCAGAAAAAACGTATCCTTACGATTTTTTGATTGTTGCGGCCGGTGCCACCAATAACTACTTTGGGCATCCCGAATGGGAGAAATTTGCGCCCGGATTGAAGACCGTAGAAGAAGCGACCGAAATTCGCCGCCGTGTTCTTACGGCCTTTGAAATTGCCGAGAAAATCGATGATCCGACCCTTCGCCAAAAATACCTCACTTTTGTGGTCGTGGGGGGGGGGCCTACAGGCGTTGAAATGGCCGGTGCCATCAGCGAATTGGCCCGTTACACACTCCGCAAAGATTTTCGGCACTTTGACCCCTCGGAAGCGCGTGTGATTCTCGTGGAAGGGGGCCCTCGGCTTTTGTCCATGTTTCCCGAGAAACTTTCGGCCCGTGCCGATACATCCCTCGCCTCCTTGGGGTTCGAAGTCTGGACTAACGCCCGGGTCCCCGAAATCCACGATGAATATGTTCTGGTAAACCGAAACGATTCTCCCATTCGCATCGATTCGCATACCACCATTTGGGCGGCCGGTGTGAAAGCGTCGCCGCTGTCCGAAATTTTGGCTCAAGCCACCTCGACTCCCACCGATCGAGCGGGACGAATTACGGTGGCCCCCGATCTTTCTCTCACGAATTTCCCCAATATCTACGCGATTGGGGATATGGCCCTGATCCTTCAAGATGGCAAACCCGTGCCGGGCCTTGCTCCTGCGGCTCTACAGGCCGGCAAATATGTGGCCCGTGCCATTCAAGCTCAGCTCAAAGGACAAAAGCGGCTCGAACCGTTTCGCTACTTCGATAAAGGCAGCATGGCCACCATCGGACGTAACCGCGCCGTCGGAATCTCGGGGCCTTTTCGTTTCACGGGACGCTTGGCTTGGTTGGCTTGGTTGTTCATTCACTTGGTTTATCTCATCCAATTCTCGAATCGAGTTCTTGTTCTTTTCCAATGGTTCTGGAATTATTTGACTCGGAACCGCTCGGCCCGACTAATCACCCATTCCCCAACCGATGCCAAAACCTTTGATCGCACCCCCGACAACACCTCAACGACAAATTCTTCTTCAAAATAATTCCTGACCATTTTCTCATCGCATCTCCTCCCCCCCACACCACAACAGGGGGGGGACCGAGCCGTTTCGTTACCCAACATAGCTTTTCATCAAAAGGGTTCCGAATCTCATTTTTAGTTCGTTCCATCAGGGATGATGAGGTGTCCTAAAACTCATCAAGATATGTTGATTCAATAAAATCATGGTGACTCGTTTTCGATCCCTACCGGAAGGTTGGTCCCTGCTGGGGAGGTTGATCCGTAATTGGAGTTCGATCCCTGCCGGAAGGTCGATACCTGCTGGAAGATTTGCTTCGATGCCAATCCAGAACCTTGGAGTGGCTTTGGACGAAAATGCTTAGCCTCCTTGAAGGTCGCTCATGGTGCTTTCCAATAGGGCAATTTGCTTGCCCAGTTCACCGACCAATTCCCTTTGTGAAGCAACCACGTCGGCGGGGGCTTTGGCCACAAAATCGGCGTTGTTGAGCTTGTTCTGAATTCCGCTCAACTGTTTGCGTTTCTCGGCAATTTGCTTTTCGAGCCGTTTGAGTTCTGCCGCAATATCGATCAAACCTTCCAAAGAAATATAGGCCTCGAACTCGGGATGGACCTGTGTGGCGGGTTGTTTGGGCTTGCTCACGTTCGGTCCTAAATTCAAAGTTTCGATTCCTGCCAAGGCCTTGATAAATGGTGTCAAGGCTTCAAATTCTGCGGCGATTTTGGCATCACATCGGACGGTCAATTTCAGCGGTGTTTTATCGTCGATCATGTAGCGATTGCGAATTTCCCGCACCCCGCGCACCAACTCTTGCATCCGAGCGATGCTCACCTCCGTAGAAGTTTCGATACATGAGGCAGGATAAGTCGGCCATTCGGCGATAGAAACACTTTCCCGAGTGGCCTGCGGAGCGGGTAAGCCCCGTTGCGGAGCGGCCTCGTTCAGGTAATGCCACAACGATTCGGAAACGAAGGGCATCAGGGGATGAACCAAGCGCAGCAGACCATCGAGTACCCCAACCAGAACCCGTTGGCAGATGGGGTCACTGCGACGGGATTTGCTCATTTCGATGTACCAATCACAAAACTCGGACCAAGCAAAATCGTAAATGAGTTTGGCCACCTCGGCGAATTTATAGGCCTCTAAGGCCTCGGTCACTGCCCGAGCCGTTGTCGCTAATCGTGAGACAATCCAGCGATCTTCAATCGCTAATTGAGTTGGTTCCACTGCGCCTGCCGAGTAACCGTCGAGATTCATCAGAATGAATCGGGTGGCATTCCACAATTTATTGGCAAAGTTTCGCCCGATCTCGAACCGGTCCGAGGCCTGCTTGGCGGTGGGCAATTCGGGATCATCGGTAGGCCAAGGGCCACCCGGACGAAACGCTTTTTTGCACTGGGGGCAGGTGAGCTTTTTCGTCCTCATGTACATGTGCTCTTGCTTGACGGGTACTTGCGTGCCACAGTGTGGACAGACATTCACCACCGGCAAGCGGCTATCTTGTGTTTCGGTAGCGACGGCGGCCATGCCGTAGCGCATGGCATCGGTCCCGTAAATCTCGACGATGTCGAGCGGATCGAGTCCGTTCCCTTTGCTTTTGCTCATCGTTTCGCCGAAACCGTCGAGAATTTTCGGGTGAACGTAAACATGATGAAAAGGAATTTTTCCGACGTTATAAAGCCCAGTCAACACCATCCGCGCCACCCACAAGGTGATAATGTCGCGCGAGGTACACAGTGTAGAGGTGGGATAGTAGCGTTGTAATTCCGGCGTCGATTCTGGCCAACCGAGTGTGCTATGAGGCCATAAGGCCGACGAGAACCATGTATCCAAAACGTCGGGATCGCGGAGGAAACCATCCGCTTCGAGCCGTTTTTCGATCTCTTCGGCATTGGGGGCCACACACACCACAAATCGTTTGCTCTCGGCCTGATACTGGATCGACACTTTTTCGAGCTGCTCGGAAGTAAGACCTTGAAGCGCGTGAGGGATGGGGGGTTCGGATGGGGCTTGTTCTTCCTTGTACCAAATCGGGATTTGATGCCCCCACCACAATTGACGCGAAATACACCAATCCCGCTTTTCGCCAAGCCAATCGAGGTAGGTTTTGGCGTATCGATCTGGGAAGAATTTCACTTGGCCAGACGTGACCGCTTCAATCGCCAGTTGCGCTAACCCTTTCTTCGAGCCATCGGGCCAATCCCCCATCTTCACGAACCATTGATCGCTCAGAAAAGGTTCAATGGGTGTTTTGCTGCGATCACTAAACGGGAGGGGAATATCCCGTTCGTTTTTTTCCACGAACAGCCCCCATTCTTCCATCTTTTTCGTAACCGCTTCGCGGGCTTTCGCCCGATCCATGCCAGAGTATTCGCCAAAGCCAGAGGCAATCGTCCCATCCGGATTGAGAATGTTGATGATCTCAATTTCGGGATGGCGCAACCAACAGGCA
>CAZFDX010000788.1:0-3794 GCA_964518325.1 uncultured Alcaligenaceae bacterium
TCCCGTTCTCGGTGATCCCGATATTCGACGGGCGCCGGATATTATGATTATTTTCGACTGTGAATTTCAGGCGAATCGAAGTTCCTACGTCCAAGGATTGCACAATAATCAACCTCCCGCAGTGGTGATCGAAATTCTGTCTCGCTCCAATACAGAAGGGACGATGCAAGAAAGACGGGATTGGTACGAAAAATACGGTGTCAGCGAGTATTACGAGATTGACGATGTGGGTGAGACGGTCCGAGTGTGGTTATTGATAGACGGAAATTTCGTCGAGCAAACGGGAATCCATTCTTTCACCAGTCCGTTAACGGGTTGCACGATCGATTGGAGGTCGGGGATTGAATTCACCATGCCGAACGGAAAAAAGTTCGTCACGGTTCAAGAGATTCGAGAGCAAAGGGACGAAGCGCTCCGCGAGGCCCGAAAACAAGCACAACGAGCCGAGCGAGCCGAATTGCAGGCCAAGCAAGCGCAATTGCAAGCCAAACAAGCGCAATTACAGGCCGAGCAAGCTGCATTACAGGCCAAACAAGCGCAATTACAGGCCGAGCAAGCCGCATTGCAAGCCGAGCAAGCCGCATTGCAGGCCGAGCAAGAAAGGCAACAGGCATTGGCCGAGAAGCAACGTGCCGATGAACTGCAACGCCAACTCGATGAACTTCGCCGCAAAATCGAGCCATAGCCTGTCTTCGCAAAATCGAACCGTACTGTACACCTTGTGGGGTTGGCTTCATCTCCCCGATCGATCCAGTTCGTCCTCACAAATGAGGGTGTTGACCCCCAGACAAATCCATCACTCCGTGTCTTCGTTACCTTGCCTATCATCCGCTAGGAATGAACGATGGGTCGACCGTAACATCATAGCGCAGTAACACAGGAACACCATGCCCACTGTCAACAAAACTCGACGGGACGAGGTGGCTTTAATCATCATGGGGATTTACAATAACGAAGTTCTTCTTTCTGAGGGCAAACCGTGATTCGGGTTGGTTCGGGGCATGATACCCATCGTTTAGTAGAGGGACGCCCCTTGATTTTGGGCGGTATCCCCATTTCCCATTCCAAGGGGCTTTACGGCCATTCCGATGCCGATGTGGTTTTACATGCCCTGACGGACGCTCTTTTAGGAGCGATGGGGCTTGGAGATATTGGCGATCATTTCCCCGATACCGATCCTCAATGGAAGAATGCAAATAGTCAGCTCTTTCTTGCCGATACATTATCTAAGCTCCAACGGGCCGGTGGGCGGTTACTCAATCTCGATGTAACCCTTTTTGCCCAAGAACCCAAATTGGGACCCGTGAAAGGGGTCATTCGGGAAAACTTGGCAAAATTGTTAAACCTTGATCCCCGTTTGGTCAACGTCAAAGCCAAGACCGGCGAGAAGGTCGGTCATATTGGTCGGGGCGAAGCGATTGGTTGTCATGTGGTTGTGCTGATCGAACAGGATGCACCTAATAGCGAGTGAAAGGAACTCATGATTCAGATTTACAACACCTTAACCCGACGAAAAGAACCCTTCCAAAAAAACGCTGGCGAAAAGGTGACCATGTACGTCTGTGGACCGACGGTCTATAAACCCAGCCACATTGGCCATATGGTCGGACCCGTCATTTTCGATACCGTCAAACGCTATCTCAATTACGTCGGTTATCCTGTCTCGTGGGTTGTCAACATCACCGATGTCGATGATAAACTGATTGTGCGCAGCCGCGAGTTAAACACCTCGGTCAAAGAACTCGCAGAGAAAATGACGGCCGATTACTTCGAGTGCCTGAAAAAACTCAACGTCACAGGGATCGATCATTTCCCGCGTGCCACCGAACATATTCAAGGAATGATCCACACCATCAACCGCCTGATCGAAAAAGGCTATGCCTATCCTGCCAATGGCGACGTTTACTTCAATATCAGTCAAGATCGGGACTATGGGAAACTGGCAGGCTTCGATCCGGAAGAACTCGATGCCGGTGCGCGACTGGAACCGAACCCCATCAAAAAAAATCCGGGGGACTTTGCCCTGTGGAAGGCCGCCAAACCCAACGAACCCGCATGGGAAAGCCCTTGGGGGCCGGGTAGACCGGGTTGGCATATCGAATGCACTTGCATGGCGATGTCCCTTTTAGGAGAAACCCTTGATATTCACGGGGGGGGGCTAGACCTGCGCTTCCCTCATCACGAGAACGAATTGGCCCAATCCGAATCTTATACCGATAAGCCCTTTGCTCGTTTTTGGATGCATAATGGTTTGCTCAAGCTCGGCTCGGGCAAAATGGCTGGTTCCATCGGCAACGTCCTGAATGTCGAAACCGCTCTCAAACATGTTTCGGGCGGGGCGCTTCGCTTTTTCATTCTGAATACTCATTATCGTTCCCCGATCGATCTGGGAGAATGGGACCCGCGTGAGCCAAACGCTCCCCCGATTCCGCCGAATCTCGCCGCCAGCGCCAAAGCCTACGATGGCTTTTTGCGCTTGATCGAACGCTTTGAACGCATCAGCAAACAGAAATGGCAAACCCTCCCTGTGGCCGATCGGCTCCAACCGCAGCGCACCTTCCATTGGTCTGTCTTACAGGACATTTACGCTCGCTTTCTGGACCTGATGAACGACGATTTTAATACAGGCGGCGCCTTGGGCGTTTTGTTCGAGTTGGCAGGGCACCTCAATCGTTTGGCCGATCAGGAAAATTTAGAAACCCCCGCTGCGACCGAAACCGGTCTCAAATCGTTTCACGAAGGAATTCTGCTCCTTAAGGAATTAGGGCACATCTTGGGGTTATTCTTTGAAACCGGAGGCACTTTAGGAGGGGACGACCGCCTTGTTTCTGGATTGCTCGAATTAATCATCGAACTCCGCAATAACCTCCGAGCCGAAGCCAAAAAAATCCCCAGTAAGGATGACCCGATGAAAAAAGCCCTCTTCGGACAAACCGACCTGATCCGCTCTCGATTAGCCGAGTTGAAGGTGACCCTCGAAGATCGTCCAAGCGGTACCACTTGGCGCATCGGTTAACATCTTGAAATAGAAACATGTTGAGAGAAGAATATGCTCAGGTCACGATGCAATCCCATAGAAACATGTTGATATGAGAATGCTTTGATTACAAAATGTGTTCACAGGAAAATGATCTAGGTTCCCACCGACAATAATCCCTTCAGCAAATTCATCCAGATAAATTGATTCCGACAAGATTCATTTCGGGCCATCGATTCAGGTCGATCGATTTGGGATAAAACAAGCAGGATATTTTGACGGCTAGGCACATCCCTAATTGGTGTTTTCGACTTCGACTCACTTCATCGGAATGATCTTTTGTTCTTTTAACCATGCTTCCAACTTGCTGGGCCATTCCTTAGCGGGTAAATCGCTTTTGCTGGCCAAGCCAATTCCATGAACCCCTTTCTCGTATTCGGCCAAGGTGACCGGTACGCCAGCGGCCTCACAGGCTTTTTTGAACAGATAGCTATTCTCAATGACCACCGCCTTATCTTCGGCCGTGTGGAACAAGAATACGGGTGGAGTTTCTTTCGTCACATGTTTTTCGTTGGAGAAAAATTCGACTAGAGCCGGATCGGGTTTGTCACCCAGTAAGTTTTTCTTCGAGCCGCCATGCGTTTTAGGTCCCATCGTGATAACGGGATAAGCCAAGATGCTAAAATCGGGTCGGCAACTGACTTGCTCAATAGGGTCTTTGGCTTTCGGGTCTCCTTTATCCCAGTGAACCGTCACACTGCTGGCTAAGTGCCCCCCCGCCGAGAATCCCCAAACCCCAATTCGATTGGGATCAATC
>CAZFDX010000789.1:0-3413 GCA_964518325.1 uncultured Alcaligenaceae bacterium
GAGTAGATCGTCGGAAGAGCTAGGTGTTTCTAAGAGACCGCTCAACATCCAACCCTAGGGGGTTCCCGTTAGGGTGCTTCAATCATTTGAATGAACGTGAGACGGTATCTCCGAATCATCACCTCTGCCTCGCATGACCCAGACAAAACCTTTCCCCATGTTGAGCCGACCGATCGTGTCGTTCTTTGACCTCAAGGATACTGCCGCGGTGATTGGATGGAATTTCTGTGGTTCCAATCTGCGAGGTTGCCTGTCCAGAAGGTTAAGTTTGTGTTAAAATAAGGTTGCCCTCCTACGCTAGCAACTTTTGCTGGATCGATTATGCGCCAACTTCTCCTTCTTTTTATTTTCACTTTGGTGACTAACTCGCGGAGTCTTGACGCGGGCGAACCCCATCTTCCCAAAGATCATGCCGAGCGTTTTGCTAAAGGAACCCTCCTGTATCAAAAACAGGTGAAGCAAATTCTCATCACACATTGCCTGAAGTGTCACGGCGGTGAAAAGACCGATGGAGAACTTGAGATATTAACGCGAGAGAAACTCCTCAAGGGAGGCGATCGCGGGCCGGCCGTGGTGCCTTTCGATTCGGCGAAGAGCCTGTTATTCCAGATGGTCAACCACGACAAAAAACCGGTCATGCCTTACAAGCAAGCCAAACTGCCCGCCGAAGCAATTACCGCTTTACGAGAGTGGATTGATAATGGTGCCCCCTACGATGGTCCGCTTGTGGGGGACGCTCAGGCCACAGCTTGGATTCATCGGAAAATCGATGAGAAAGCTCGGGAACATTGGGCCTACCAGCCTTTGAAGAATCCGACCCCGCCGCAGGTTAAGAATGCGACCTGGGTACAAAATCCCATCGATCGATTTATCTTAGCCAAACTCGAAGCACGCGGAATGACCCCCAACACCAAGGCCGATAAACGGCAATTACTCCGACGGGTTTCCTTCAACCTCACCGGACTACCGCCCACGCCGGAAGAGTACGCTGCCTTCGAGAAAGATAATTCTCCCGATGCCCTTGCCAAAATAATCGACAAATACTTAGCAAGCGAAGCCTACGGGGAGCGCTGGGCGAGACATTGGTTGGATTTGGCCCGCTTTGCCGAATCGCATGGATTTGAACACGATTACGATCGGCCGACGGCCTATCACTATCGGGACTTTGTCATCAAGGCGTTCAATAATGATTTGCCCTATAACACTTTTGTTCGGTGGCAACTCGCAGGCGATGAACTCGAACCCAATAACCCCTTGGCTCTTTTGGCAACAGGGTTCTTGGCAGCGGGGGTTCACTCCACACAAATCACCAAAAACGAAGTGGAGAAACATCGCTACGATGAACTCGACGATATGTTAGCGACCACAGGCACGGCCTTTTTGGGGCTGACGATTGGTTGTGCCCGCTGCCACGATCATAAATACGATGCCATTCCTCAGGGCGATTATTACCGTTTGCTCTCGGCCTTTACTTCGACCGTTCGCACCGAATACGACATCGATTTGGATCCGGAAGGTTACAAAAAAGCCAAGGCCGAACACGAAGCGGCTCGAACTCCTTTGGTGCAGGCTTTACAGAAATATGAACAAGGTGACTTTATTAAGCAACTTCCCAAACTAGAAGCCAACTTGACCAAACTTCGCGTGGGGCCTTGGTTTGTCCCGAAATTAATTCGCAACCAATCTGCCGGCGGAGCGACTTTGACCCCTCAGCCCGATGGTTCGATTCTCGTTTCTGGGAAAAATCCCCCCATTGAAACATTAACATTTGTTTATGAAACTCACCTGAAGGGAATCACTGCGATTCAGATCGAAGCGTTGACCGATCCCAGCTTAGTCAAAAAAGGGCCGGGACGCGCCGCCAACGGGAATTTTTGCCTGACCGATTTGAAGATTACGATTCCCAATGCCGAAGGAAAACCTCAAGAAATCAAGCTCAAAAATCCGAAAGCGACCTTCGATCAAAAAGGGCTTGCGGTCACAGGTGCTATCGATGCCGATCCGGTGACCTCGGGTTGGGCCGTCGATCCGCAATTTGGAAAAGATCATGCGGCCCGTTTCGAGTTCGAGACTCCCGTCGGCACAGGTGAAAAGCTGACTCTCACGGTCACAATGAAATTCCATAACAATGTTGGTCATGGGATGGGACGCCCCCGATTGAGTTTCACCACTCAGGGCACTCCGGAACTTCAAAGTGGTCTCAGTCCCGAATCGCTTCGGTTGGCTTGGGAGACCCCCAGCGAGAAAAGGACCCCAGAACAAAAGGCCGTATTGCTCGATTTCTTCAAGTCCCAAGATGAAACTTGGTTGGCATTGAACAAGAAAATCCAAGAGCACGACAAAAACGCTCCGCAACCGAAAACTTTCAAAGCACTCATTTCAACCGAAGGGCTGAAAGCGGTTCGTCTGCACAGCCAAGGCGAGGATGTTCTCAAGGAGACTCATTATCTCCGCCGAGGCGATCCCAATCAGAAAGAAGGAACCGCTCAACTGGGTTACTTACAAGCCCTTTCCTCCGAAGAGCATCGCAAGCGTTGGGAAACCAAACCGGCTCAACCTCTCAATCGCTTGACCTATCAACGGACGGCCCTTGCGAATTGGATTTCCGATACCGAGCATGGGGCCGGTATGTTACTCGCTCGGGTGATTGTGAATCGACTTTGGCAACGTCATTTTGGCCGAGGCATCGTCGCGACACCCAGTGATTTTGGAGTTCGCGGCGAGGGCCCGACCCATCCCGAATTGTTGGATTATCTCGCACAAGAATTAATCCGGAACGATTGGAAGCTCAAACCCCTCCATAAACTGATTCTTCTCAGTGCGACCTTCCAGCAATCGAGCCAATACGATGCCGAAAAAGCCAAACTCGATCGCGACAACCAACTCGTTTGGCGATTTACGCCCCGTCGGCTTGAGGCGGAAGCCATTCGGGATTCGATGCTCATGGTCTCGGGGCAGTTAGATCGTCGTATGTACGGTCAAGGGACTCTCGATGAATCTAGCAAGCGACGAAGCATTTATTTCACGATGAAACGCAGTAAGCTCATTCCGATGCTAACGATTTTCGATGGACCCGATGGCACAGTAGGCATTGGCGAACGACCTTCGACCACCGTAGCACCGCAGGCCTTGTGGTTACTGAATAACCCGCACGTTCGGGAATGGTCCAAGGGATTCGCGAAGCGATTGTTGGAAACCGAAAAGGAAGATGCGGGTTTGATTGAGAAAATTTACTGGACGGCCCTGACCCGTAAACCGACCGAACCGGAACAAACAACGGCCCTTGAATTTTTGAAGACACAACGTCAAGGTTACGCTGGTCAAAACGCCAATCTTTTGGCCGTCGCCGATTTGTGTCAAACGATCTTTTGTTTGAATGAATTCATTTACGTCGATTAAATGCAGCCGATCAT
>CAZFDX010000790.1:0-3979 GCA_964518325.1 uncultured Alcaligenaceae bacterium
CCCATGATGTGTGCGGTCCGGCAACAATTGGGATTTTCAAAAAGAACTTTGGGGGGGAGGCCGCAAAAGTCTGGGATCGCGAAAAAGTCGTGATTATTCCCGACCATTACATCTTTACCAAAGATGCCATGGCGAATCGGAACGTCGATGTTTTGCGTCAATTCGTCAAAGAGCAAAATTTACCCTACTACTACGATGTGGGTACCGATCGCTATAAAGGGGTCTGCCACATTGCTTTACCCGAAGAGGGACACACGCGGCCGGGTGAGGTGCTTCTGGGGACCGATAGCCATACTTGCACGGCAGGGGCCTTTGGTGAATTTGCAACGGGTATTGGCAATACCGATGCCGGTTTCGTCATGGGGACCGGCAAAACTTGGCTGAAGGTGCCACCCACCATGCGATTCATTTTTCATGGCGAGCTTCCTCCCTATTTGATGGCCAAGGACCTGATTCTTGCAGTGATTGGCGATATTGGGGTGGATGGGGCCACCTATCGGGCGATGGAATTCGATGGGGATGGCGTTTATGCTTTGAATATCGAAGAGCGGATGACCCTGTGCAATATGGTCATCGAAGCCGGTGGCAAAAACGGGGTGATTGCACCCGATCAAATCACGTTAGATTATGTCAATCAACGGAATAAAAGCAAAAAACCTTATACCGTTTTCAAGTCCGACCCCGATGCGAAATATATCTTCGAGAAAGTGTACGATGTTACCAAACTCGAACCCGTGATTGCTAAACCTCATTCTCCCGATAACCGCGCCTTTGTCTCGGAGATCAAAGGAACCAAGCTCGATCGGGCTTACATTGGTTCCTGCACAGGCGGCAAATTGACCGATTTTCGAGCGGCGGCCAAACTTTTGAAAGGGAAGGAAGTCCGCATTGATACCTTTGTGGTTCCTGCCACTACCGAAGTCGCTCGGGGTTTAGAAACCGAACAAATCGAAGGGCAATCGTTGAAGGAGATTTTCCTCGCTGCCGGTGCCAAGTTCGGCGATGCCAGTTGTGCCGCCTGCTTGGGAGGTCCTGCTGATACCTTTGGGCGCTTGAACAATGCCTTGAAATGTATCAGTACCACCAATCGGAATTTTCCGGGTCGCATGGGGCACAAAGAAGCACAAGTTTTCTTGGCAAGCCCCCTTACGGTTGCAGCAAGTGCGCTCACCGGTGAAATTTCCGATCCACGCGACCTTTTAGCTTAAAATTCATCATTCATTTCGTCAGAGATTTATCCAATAAACGCCTTTTCTTTTATCTTCCCTCCTTCTCCTGAAATTTCACTATGATTTTTTTGCATCAACCTTATTGATGGATTAAATTGAATGATTGCAAACCATCATACTTTTTTTAGGGGGAAATTCTTTCGTAAATTCAATTACCTCTTCGAGAGGTCATCACACTTTTTTTAGGGGGAAATTATCATGTGAATTAAATGCCACTTCGAGTGTTCATCACTTTTATTCTGAGAAAAATTAAGGTGATAATCACACTCAAAGGAACCAAGCTCGCTCCCAAAATCTGATAACCAAATGCCAACATGGCGGAGAAATATAACATCAGCAAAATGAGAATCGAGGAATTGTCCCGAGGAAGATGTTGAGTCAACAAGATGATGGCCGGCGCGAGCAGGACCAAATCATAAAGCAACAAGTGAGGGCTTACAAGCACCACTAGAAAACACCCGATACTCGCAGCAATGGGCCACCCCCGCGAAGGTCTCAGCAAGGGAGACACCCACCACAGAACGAAGAGGACGATTCCGATATGAATCAGTCGCGCCCACCGTTGGAACTCGGAACCCCATTGATCAATCAATATCCCCGAAATAGAATGCTGATACGATGGATCGAAACGATAAAGGCCTTGAAGTTGAGCATAAATCGAAATGTTCTCAAAATAGGCTTGTAGTACCCCCCCCCCGAGGATCAAATAGACTAATCCTTGTTGTAATAGCGTGCCGAAAAACATCCAAAAAAGGGTTTTCCAATCCCGTTGTAGCATCAACCATAAGCCAATGCCAACCCCCAATTGAGGTTTTAAGGCTAACAGAGAAAGGATGCTTCCTGCTTTGAGGCTTTTTCTTTGATATTGGGCACTGAAACCATAGGTTATCGTCACTAGCCAAATCGCACTGAGTTGACCATCCCAAAACGTGGTGACCACCGGTTGAAATGAAAACATACCCCACCAAACTAAAGGGCGTTCAGACGGGATAACATGGCTGGTGAGTTCATAAGTGGCCAGCGCAAATAATGCCAACGAAATCCCCCACCAAAGGACCACCGCAACGGAAAAAGGCACGGTTGCCAACGGGCAAATAATCACGGAGAGCATCGGGGGATATAGCGAATAATATCGGGGCCAATCCCGATCGGACTGGATAATTTGTTCTTGAGTTGCGACAAAATACTCTTGTTCGTACAAATGTTGGGCCTGACCTTGAAGGACGATTTTCCCTGCGGTGTAAAATTGCAAAAAATCGCGGCCATGCAAATGGTTGAGCCAATCGAAATCGCCGAGGCGAGCCTGCACTCCAACAAATGCGAGCAATTGCCCCCAAAAACAGAGTTGTAGGAATCGTTTGATGGTAGCAGGAGAAAAGCGATCCATCACAGCGTGGGAGAAGAGTGCCTAAAGTTAAAGGGCCTAAGGGTTAATCGAATGCCAAGGGGAGTTTATGGATTGTGGTTTCGGGTGAACACCCAATCTTTTCTAAAACAATTCGTGAATGAGTTCGCCTTGATCCAGAATTTCGATGGGTCGGCCATCGGGAGTGGTGAGCATTTTACGGGGGTCCAAGCCCAGCGAATCGAAAACCGTGTAAGCGACATCAGCGGGGGCCACGGGTCGTTTGGTGGTGTAGGCACCGTGTTTATCGGTGGCCCCTAGCACGAACCCTTCTTTGGTTCCGGCGCCGGCAAATAACAGGGATGCTGCCGGCCCCCAGTGGTCTCGGCCTGCATCTTTGTTGATCTTGGGGGTGCGACCGAATTCGCCCATCATCAGAACGAGGGTATCCTTGAGTAAGCCTCGTTCATTCAGGTCGGAAATAAGGGCCGAGTAACCTTTGTCGAGTTCGGGAAGTTTCCGATCCAGCCCCTCGAAAATTTTCCCGTGATGATCCCATCCCCCGTAGTTGATGGTGACGAAACGAACCCCCGATTGCACCAGCCGACGGGCCAAAAGACAAGATTGCCCGAAGGTGTTCCGCCCATAACGATCCCGCAGACGATCCGATTCTTCTTCAATCGCAAAGGCCTTCCGAGCCTCTCCAGAGAGAATCATCTGCGAAGCTCGTTGACGGAATTCATCGTAGGTTTGAATCTGATCGTTATTTTCAATTTTGCGAGCCAAGCCATCGACGGCATCGAGCAGTTTGGCCCGCCTTTCGACACGGCGTTCGGTCAGCACTTCTGCAGGGGTCACATCCTGAACTTTGTAATCACTCGCGTTGGGGTCTCCCGCACGGAACGATTCGTACCGGCCCCCGAGAAAGGCACTTTTCCCAAGTTCCCAAGTGAATGAGGGGTTTTTCGGTATCGAAACATAAGGGGGCAATTTGCCAGAGAAACCTAATTCATGGGCCACCACCGCACCCATCGCAGGATAATCGCCAAAGGCGCTGCCAAATCGTCCCGATAGGACCCAGTTGGTGGCCGTTTCGTGATGGTCGTTATTATGGGCACCGCTACGAATCAACGAAACTTTATGCATCAACTGAGCCGTTAACGGGAGTAACTCCCCGCTTTTGACCCCCGCTAGGGAAGAGTCGATCGGTTTATATTTCCCGCGAATTTCTTCGGGGTCATCGGGGTTCAGATCTGACCTCTCAGGCGCGGACAGCCCCCCCCCCAGCAACATCAACCCGACCGGTTTTGCACGGTGCCTGGTTTTGGTCGCTTTTGAGGAAGATGGTTCGGCCCGCGGACCCGCTTCCAATGCACGCCCCAGGGCCGCAGTCGCCCCGACTTGG
>CAZFDX010000791.1:0-3386 GCA_964518325.1 uncultured Alcaligenaceae bacterium
GATCGGGAGCCGCGAAAGTTCTTTCTCACCCTTTTCAATTTCCTCGGCCACCATCGGGGGAACGATGTTATTACGATCTTTGTAACCGGTTTCTAAATCGAGGTAGAAGCTATGTGAGAAGGTGACCTTCTTCGGTTGCAATAAAGGAAGGGAGCCGGTAACCTTGTCCGATTTGGGAACGTGCAAGGCGACATCGGGAGCCATCCCTTTTCTGCCGGCTGGTAAACGAAGTTTCAAAGAATACCCTAGTCCCTCTCGATAGAAGCCGATCGCAAGAAAATCGGACCGACGCAGGGCATCTAACCAACCGGCGAACAACAAGGTTTGAACCACATCTTCTCGGGGGTTTTTGAAAAGTTCCTTAAAGGAATCCATTTCTTTAACGGGTTTCAGGTTCAACCACAACCAAGCGAGTTCATACTTGGGGAGACTTTTGCTGGCCTCGGCCGGTGCCCGACCGGCGGAAACACTTCCTTTTTCGCCGGCCAAATGTTGATCGATCCCTGCTTTGAGCGCTTCCGATCGATTACTCAAAAGAATCCCGGCACCGAGTTGAGCGAGATAAAAATCCTTGCCTATTTTCCAACCGGTTATGCCCTTATGTTTACCTGATAGGGGTTTTTCGGCTTTAGGGTCTTTCTCGGCTTCGTTTTTTAGAATGGTCAGGATCGACTCGATGAGTTTGGTCACGACCTTTTCATCGGTACCGCGCAGGGCAATCAACAAAGATTGTTTGCTTTCTTCACCGTAATTGAGGCTGGCGGCCATCCCTTTACCGGCGATCTTTTCCAGAATTTCATTCCATTTCATGCCAAGGTCGTTTTCATAAAATTGGATGATCCCGAAAAATTTTCGGAAGTCGTCACTATCTAAAATTCCTTTGACTAACGAAAGTTCTTGTGCCTCTTTCGCCAAGGGGTGATTGAGTAACCCTTCAATCAAGGTAGTTGGCTTATTGATTTTCAAAACCACATCGGCTTGTTGTTCGGGGATCATTTTCAAGGGATCATCTGCATAGCTCCCGCAGGGGAGAGCCAAAGCAAGACCACAAATGATCGTAAAAATTCGGGAGGGTTTCAAAATCGTTCTCCAGAAAAGGGTTTCTTCAGGTTGTTGAATGATGATACCAAAATCAACCTCAACAGGTTTCAAATCACGATAAACATATGTCTGTTATCTTGGATGATGAAGCGGCGTTTATGAATTTCCAATCGAGGTAGAATGAAGCCTGTCTTTTGGAAGATAAAGCTACGAGAATAGGTTGGGAGATAGGTTTCAAAGTTTCAGGTTTCAGATTCCACATTGAGATAGAATTAAGCCTGTCTCTTGAACGATGAAGCTACATAATAATCGAAAGCTCTACGGACTTTTTAGAATCAATCAGCAACGGTGAAATGGAATGGGTTCGCGTTCGGTGGTGATTGTGGGGGGGGGAGTTTCGGGACTCAGTTTGGCCTATCGTCTCCACCAAGCGAGACCCTCCTTAAAGCTGACGGTGTTAGAAAAAAATCCAAAGGTGGGCGGAAATATCGGTACGCGGGATCGTCAGGGCTATCGAGTGGAACGAGGCCCCAACGGCTTTCTTGATGCGAAACCCCATACGATGGAACTTTGTGCCGACTTGGGTTTGAAACCCCAACTCATAGCAGCCTCGGAAGGGGCACGCAAAAACCGGTACGTTCTCAAGGATGGGAAAATTCAGGCACTTCCGAGTTCCCTCATGTCGTTCATTCGTTCTCCGTTGTTGAGTTGGCGAGGTAAACTCTCTTTGTTGATGGAGAAATATCGCAAGCCCCGAACGGACCTCGAAGAGGAAAGCATTCGGGATTTTGCGAGTCGGCGTGCAGGGCGTGAGGTGGCGGACTTATTGGCCGATGCGCTCGTCACTGGTATTCATGCGGGTGATCCGGCCCTATTAAGCGTGAAGGCTACCTTTCCCCGTATGGTGCAATTCGAGAAAGACTACGGGAGTGTGATGCGGGGCTTCACGGCTGCTGGACGAGAGAAAAGGAAGTTGGCTCGCGCGAAAGGGGAACAACCCCAACCGCAGCGCATGTGGTCTTTTCAAAAAGGACTGCAAGTGTTGATCGATACCTTGGAAGCTCGGCTGGCTGGTTGTATTCAAACGGGGGTGACGGTCAAACGGCTCGAACAACAAGGCAACCTTTGGCGAGTCTGTGGCGAAGGAACCGATTCTTGGGAAGCCGATGCCGTAGTTTTGACCAATCCCGCCTACGAGCAAGCTATCGCTATTGCCGATTGCGATGCGGAATTGGCACAGCTCATTTCCGAAATCCCCTATACCCCTGTGGTGGTCGTTGCTCTCGGGTTTCCTCAAACCGCAGTAGGGTTTCAAAATCTCGACGGCTTTGGATATATTGCTCCGCAAAATACAAAACGAGATATTTTGGGCGTCCAATGGTGTTCGTCCATTTTTCCCGATCGGGCACCCGCAGGGCAAGTGTTATGGCGGGCCTTGTGTGGCGGTTGGAATCGGCAGGATATTTTGAATTGGGATAATGAGCAACTCACACGGGCTGTTGTTCGCGAACTTCGTGAGACCATGAAGATCACAGGTGAGCCTAACTTCGTTGAGATCATTCGTTGGCCGAAAGCGATTCCCCAATATCATCTGGGGCATTTGAGCCGTGTCGAGAAAATTGAACAAAGACAAAAAGCCCACAAAGGCTTATTTCTCGGTGGAAATTCGTATTATGGGGTGGCCATCAACGATTGCACAGAGAATGCCTGTAAACTCTGCCAGAAGATATTAAATTTCTTGGATGAACTCGGCAACGGACCCCTTCCCGAAAGGGTAAATTGTGGGTAGCATTCGAGAACACCCCTCTCCTTGTGGTTTGCAAAGAAGGACACGAGAATATGACCTCTCTTGAAACATCGGTCTTATCACTGATTCTAGGCGGTGGCCAAGGTGCCCGACTTTTTCCGTTAACCCAATTACGGGCCAAACCCGCAGTTCCTGTTGCCGGTAAATATCGCCTGATTGATATTCCGATTAGCAATTGCATTAATAGCGGTCTGAATCGAATTTATGTGCTCACTCAGTTTCTCTCCGTGAGTCTCCATCGCCATATCGCGAATACCTATAAGTTCGACATGTTTTCAAAAGGGTTTGTCGAAATTCTGGCCGCTCAACAAACCATCGACGGAAGCGGTTGGTACGAAGGGACCGCAGATGCAGTTCGCCGGCAAATTCTCGAAGTGCAACAAGACCACTGCGAGCATGTTCTCATCCTCTCGGGCGATCAATTATATCGGATGGATTATCGGGAACTCATCAAAACCCATACGGAATCGAAAGCCGATATTACCATTGCAGCGCTTCCGGTGCATGAATCCCAAGTGCATGCTTTCGGGGTGCTTCG
>CAZFDX010000792.1:0-2026 GCA_964518325.1 uncultured Alcaligenaceae bacterium
GGAATGTCGAAACCGGTCGGCTCATCCGTGAAATCAACGATGTGGAACGTATTCCGGTGGTTGTCACCAGTCCCAAGAAGGATAAATTCGTTATTTGGAACTACCACAATAAAACGAATGACGACGTGGATAACTCCCTTCGGGTCTTTGATTATGAAGGGAAACGATTGAGCAACCTCCTTGAAAAAGGGGGCAAGGTTGCCTGTATTGGATTTAGTTCCGACTGTGAAGCCGCCGTCATTGGTTTCAATGATGGGGCCGTGCGGATTTGGAAACTCGATCCTCAAGAACGAATCGGGGGCGATTGGATTGCCTTTAACGAAGGAGTGGGAGATATTGGAATCACCCCAGATAAATCGAAAGTGATTGCTTCCGATCCGTATTGTAAAGTCAAAATCTACGATGTGGCCGGTAAAAAGGAACTCAAAGAGATCGAAACCTTCAAAGCGGTCGGCGGTACCAAACCAACCTTGGCAGGCTTGCTCGTCAGTCCCGATGGCAAGTATTTTTCTGTTCTCGATGCCACCGGCGGCGTGAAGTTATTTAAGGTGGAGGATGGCTCGGAAGTCCGCTCGTGGAAACTCCCCTCGGCAGTGAATGCACTGGCTTTCAATGCCGATAGCACGAAAATCATCACCGCCAACGCCGATGGAACCTTGATGCTCCTTTCCTTACCCAAATAATGCAATTATTCAAGAATCGCCCATCATTGAGAACCTCGGATAATCTCAACACGATTCGCCTGAAAATCGCCTAATCTTCTCAAGATTATTCCCCTGAAATGCACTGTATCTTCTGACGATATTCTCACTCCCTTGAGAGGGTGTAGGGTCTTGTTTACCAATAGGCCCATCTCCCCAACCTGTTGCCTTTTACGATTCAGGTTCTAGACAGATTCGCCTTCTTAAATAAATCTACATAACTCTCTCTTGGTCGAATTACTTTTATACTCTATTTGGGGATCAGCAAACCAATGGCGACGTTAAACGACCGTAAAGCAATCATTAATTCGATTGCCACCAGCGAATTTCAACTCAATCGGGTTGATATTGCTCATGATCATTTCAAAGATTGCTTTGGAGAGTTAGTTTTCAGCGAGGCCGTGCAACGAGAGCGTTTGCCCAAGCCCATTTACAAGGCATTACAAAAGACCCTTCGGAAGGGAGAACGTCTCAGCGAAGAAATTGCTGATGCCTTTGCTAGCGCGCTGAAAGATTGGGCCTTGGAAAAAGGGGCCACCCACTATACGCACCAATTCCAGCCGATGACTGGGATCACGGCGGAAAAGCACGATTCGTTTATCTCCCCAAATGGAGATGGAACCGCGATTGCAGAATTCAGCGGGAAGGAACTGGTGAAGGGGGAACCCGATGCTAGCTCGTTCCCCTCAGGCGGGATTCGAGCCACCTTCGAGGCCCGAGGTTACACGGCATGGGACCCGACCAGCCCGCCTTACATTATGGAATCTCCCAACGGGGCCACCTTGGTGATTCCGACGGCATTCGTTTCTTGGACGGGGGAAGCACTCGATAAAAAGACCCCCTTGCTCCGCAGTATGGATGCCCTCTCCGAACAAGCCAAACGAATCTTGAAATTATTTGATAAGAAAGTGGACCGAGTCTTCACCACAGTCGGCCCCGAGCAAGAGTATTTCTTAATCGATCGACAATTCTACTTGGCCCGCCCCGACCTGATTAACGCAGGTCGAACCCTTTTCGGTGCCAAACCTCCCAAAGGTCAGGAAATGGAAGACCAATACTTCGGCTCCATTCCCGAACGGGTGATTGCTTGCATGGCCGATGTGGAAATGCAACTTTACAAACTCGGTGTGCCGGTCAAAACTCGTCATAATGAAGTGGCCCCGTCGCAATATGAAATTGCCCCCATCTTCGAGAATAGCAACGTCGCGACCGATCACAATCACCTCACAATGGGAGTGATGCGTCGCACGGCCCCCGCCTCCGGGTTGGCCGCACTACTCCACGAAAACCCTTTTGCAGGGATCAACGGGTCCGGAAAACACAAC
>CAZFDX010000793.1:0-5120 GCA_964518325.1 uncultured Alcaligenaceae bacterium
GAGCTGCGGGTGAATGACAAAGGTTTCGATCCCCCGTTTGTGGAATTGCTTCAGGGTCGTCTCCCAAGTGCGGACTACCCCGTTCACCTGCGGGAACCATGCATCGGTTGCGAGAAGGAATCGCTTCATGACGTGATTTTACAGACCATGCGAGGCCAAAAGTTCTCGCATCTCCGAATGAATACGTCGCCGCACTAAATACTCATCCTCGTCGAGCCAGCGTTTTCCGCCTTCCCCTAAGGTCATATTCTCCCCCACAAGAGAGGTAACAACCGCTTCGATCACTTGCAAATGAAATCGAGAGAAGTGGCTGTTGGTGGTGTAACGATTGGGAACTTTCTCAAGGATTTTGAATAGTTCCTCGATGCGACCCAAGGCTTCATCCACCGGAGCGTTAACCAAGGCCGAAGCATAGGCCGCAGCAATATCGCAAATTTTCTGGGCAGGAATCGCTTGGGCAGGTTGTTGGGTTTTCTTCTTAGCGTTTTGGAGGATTACCCCACGAGCCAAATTGAGGTAGGTGGTTGCTTTTTGCATTTCCCCACAGTACATCCACCCCTCGGCGAGGTTGACCAGCGAAACAATCGTTGCTGGCCAGTCGCTCCCCTCTTTGAGACTCAAGGTTTCTAAAGATTGTCCTTGAAGAATCAGGTGAGTTACTTGGCTGAGGAAACGATCGATCTCCGATTTCAGGTCTAGTCGTCGTAAACTTCGCAAACACTTGCGGGCGACTTTGGAGATCGCGTCGGATCGTTGTTGACCAGAGCGGAGATTGATATATTCCAAGAATCGTTCAAAGATAGCAGACGTGAGTTCCCGAGCATCGTAATGCCCACTATAGAAGAGGGCCTTTTCAAATAAGGTAATTTGTTTTTCGGAATGCTGTATGGCTTGGACGTCGGTTAATTTCGTGTTCAGCTCCTTGAGTAACTCGGGAACTTTCTCAAGTAAATTCAAGGCAAAATCTCGTCCGCACAGAGTAGAGAGGGGAATACACTCTGCCAAAACTAACATCCGATTTTCGGGAGACTTTTGCTGATCGTAGATCGATTTAATCGCCGTCTCACGGGTTGAGGGTGTTTTGATTTTGCCAATTTCGACTAGGGCTTTTTGCAGCTGGTTGCCCGATTTTTTCCAGTCCGAGTAGGGGTCATATTTTTCATGGGGATCAAGCACTTCGGAGATACTTCGGAAACGATCGATAATGTATTTCCAACTGGCATTGTTGTGACGGGTCGAATCGAGAGTTTCTAATTTCTCTAATAAATCATGGGGGAAAGGCCCATCGTGAGGTTTCCCCTCGATGGCTTTTTCAATGCGGAAAGTAAATGCTTTCAAAAGCCAATCGTGAGCAGGGTCCACTTTATTGCCCGGCCGTGGCATACTCTCGCTGGCCTTTTGTATCAGTTCCCGAGCGAGGTTGGCCTCGCCTAATTTGGCCTGAGCGAAAGCGAACATGAGGTCCACATAAGGGAGATTCACACGGGCATCATCTTTCTTCTCATCGGCGTTGTTGATATTCCACTCGCGAGCGAGGTTGTGGATTCGTTGTACTTGATGGCGAATCTGGCGGAGCCGTTCCGAATTGCGTTCCCCATCGAAGCGGAGAAACCCAATCAATTCCTTCTCGTGATTTAGACCTTTCTCCAGAATACGTTGCAAAATCCGGTCCCGCACCCGAGCGAGTCCAAGGACATCTTCGCTTCCGCCAACGTGTGCGAGGGCCGTCCAAGTTAACCAAACGGCTCGGATCGGCAAGTTCTCTTCCGAGACTTCAATTGCGGCCCGTAATTGGGGAAGCCGTTGTTTCAATGCTTCCGGCACTGGATTCAGCAGGCTGGCATAAAGAATTCGAGCTGCCAAGGCACGGGAATCTTCAAAGGAACGATTCGGATGATTCAATAAAGCATCAAACTCCTCAAAGGTGGGAATCTCACTGGCGTTGGGGTCTTCGTTTTTCAACCAATTCCAAGCGGCTTCACGGAGATGGGTTTGAGTGTTCCAGAGATAGTTTAACCAGCAGATCGTCGCTTCGCTACGTTCTTTGAGTGCTGCGTTCACAAGGGCCAGTTGAGGCCAGTAGCTCAGTCGGGTGGGATGATCTAACCCCCCCTCAAGGGCCAAGAATTCATTTTCGAGCTTCTGACGTTGGGCCAATAATTCTGCTGACTTTGCAGGGATCGGAGTGACAAACGGGTTCTCGTTGGGTGTATCGATCTTGATACGAGATTTGGTTTTTTTCGTGGTTTCGCCATTCTCCTCTTCGCCAGAGCGTTTTTTGGGAGACCGTTGATCGGGGGGGGGGCTTTTCGGACCACCTCCCGAACTACGAAATTCTCGGCAGTCGAAGGTATCGAATTGGAATTGGGTCGCCTGCACCCAAGCTGAAAGGACTTTATGATCTCGATCGATCACATAATCAACCCAATCTTCCAAAGGTCGAAAACTCGATTCCGATATGGCTTGTGGGATAAATTCTCCCTGACCTTTACGAAAATCCCCCTTAGGTAATAACCAAACGATCTTGTCAACATCCTCGGCCAGCAGTTGTCGAACGGTATCTCGTCGCAGGGTGGGCATTAATCTTGAGGCAACCGGTAGATAAAGGTTCTCGATCTTCCAGAAAGGACGGAACCCCATGGCCCCTTCAAATTCGATCTGCAATCGCGAGCTAATTTTTCCTTTGCGAGTTCGCAGAACCACTTGGGAAGAATTGGGACCGGAATCGATGATGGCGAACATCAACTGGGACAAGAATTTTTCGTCGGTATCCCGAACAAAGGCATCGAGTTGATCGACGCCATTTTTGCCAAGCACCCACAATTCTGGGGTATCGGTGGCATTTCCTGCCACGAGCCGAAGCGGAACCCGAATTTTTTCGGCAGGAGGGGTATCTTGCCAATCGATTTTCTCGTTGGGCAACTGGAATTGCAATGTCTCATAGACATCGGCCAAAGGTCCGTCTTTGAGAACCTCCCAGTCTTTCTCCGGACGAAGCAACAGCATTTGACCTTCCGCCGGCTGGAGTTGCTTGGCCAAGGGATGTTCAAAGCCGTATTGAATCCAGACACGCGGAGCCACCTCGGTATAGGCCGTGATCGAGGGACTATCTGCGTTGCGATCCACCGCTCGTAAGAGAGTGTAATAGGGGGGGCCATAAACTTTGAGGAAGACCCGCTGAGGGTCGTTCTCGTTACGACCTTTGATCGTGAAATAAGATTGTCGATCGTTCCCTAGGCGGATCATCTCGGTGACCAATAAAGGGAACGTCTCGGGGGACATTTCAAATAAGATCGGCGAATTGGAATTCGATTCCGGAATAGCCTTCGATTTGACAACGGGAAGAATTTGAAACCAAGACAAATACTTCTGAGGATTGTCGCCATGAGTACGGACCGTTTTGACATCGAATAGTTTGAGCGCGGTACTGGTGGAACGAGAAAGCTCTCCTTCAACCAATAAGGTTCCGTTCAGGCCGATTGATACGGTGGTTTCCTTAGTGGCAACCTCAGCAGGGATCGTCCCATTCATGAGGGTCAATCGGAGCGTATCCAAATCAGGAAAGGCAACAATCATGGAAGAATCAAATAATGATAATGGTTACAAAATCGGGGGTCGGTTTAAGAGCCAGCTCTCATCTTGTGTAGCGGGGGCAATCGTTGCTGGTGTTATGATTATCCGCTGATGATCCAGCATCTTGGTCGATACACCACACCCACCACGACAGCGCTCTAGTGTCCTTGAGGATGGGCCTGTCGCTCGACTGGCTCTTCCTGTTTTTGTGGGGCACTGGGTTCGCGTTGCCCCTCTCGTTCAACAATCAATTTGCCGACATTCTCTTTACCCAAAAGTTTTTCCACGGCAGCACGGTGGGCTTGTTCGTGTTCATGGGGAAGGGCATCTTCATCAGATTTCAAATCGATGATAATATCGTGCTTACCTGTTTCTGGATCGCGTTTGAGTCGGATGGTTAATTCCGCCATGAGATTACTCCGCTTTCTTTCGTGTTTTTTTTGCTTCCACCTTGATGGGGGCCACTTCGGCGAGCATCTTGGTATCGATGGTCTTCTTTTCTAATAGTAGGTCACGCAGGGTTTCGACCATCGTTTTGTTTTCTTCGATAATTTTTCTGGCTCGTTGCTGTTGGGTTTCGATAATCTTTTTGACTCGTTGATCGAGTTCTTCGCGGGTTTTTTCCGATAAGCCGGGGGTGCGAATTCCTCGTTCATCAAAGGGGTTGCGATACTGAACCAATTCGGCTTCGTACCCATGAACTTCTACCAATTCTCGTGCAATTAGCGTGGCGGAATTCAGGTCGCCGGTGGCCCCCAAAGAAATATCATTCAAGAAAATTTTCTCGGCTTCGCGAGCACCAAGGGCCACACAAATCATATCCAAGTAAAAGTTGATCGTTTGGATATATTTATGATGAGGGTCGGCATGCCGAACATACCCGAACGCCCATTGCATTTCGCTCGCGATGGTGATTCGTTCGATCGCAGGGGCATGAGGACAATGAAGCGAAACTACGGCATGACCTGCTTCGTGCGTGGCCAGCACCTTTTCCTCGGTGGGGGTCATGGTCGGTCGATCCAGATATTCGGTCATCGAGCGTTCCACATCTTGCGGTTCAGTGGGACCTTCTAACCCCTCACGAAGACGAATCCGAGCAATCCCTCGGCAAACGGCGTTCAAATGGTCCCCAGAATAACGGGTGCCGGCAGCCGCTCCAATCACAAAATCACCGGTTCTTTTAACGGTGTATTCAATGGCAGCGTCGGTCATCTTCAGACGCATCTTTTGATTGTAGATTTTGATGATTTCGCGACGATCTTCCGCTTCGGGGTAGGGAATATGCAAATGGAACTCGAAGCGTCCGGGCCTTAACAAGGCGGGGTCCAGCGATTCCACAAAGTTAGTGGTCCCCACCACAAAGACTAATTCTTCTTTATGGAAGCCGTCCATTTCGGTAAGAAGCTGGTTGACCATAGAATGTTCCACACCGGAACCGGTATCTGTCTCTTATACCCCTCTGACGCTGCCGACGATCTACCATCTGTAGATATCGGTGGGCGGCGGACCAATAAAAAAAAAAATATGCACAAACGGGAGAATGTGAA
>CAZFDX010000794.1:0-5293 GCA_964518325.1 uncultured Alcaligenaceae bacterium
CCCAAATCATTATGACAATGCACCGAGAAGATCAGTTTGTCGGACTGGGGGATATTGGCTTTCAGATGGCGGATGATGGCAGCATAATGGCTGGGGACGGCATAGCCGACCGTATCGGGGATGTTGAGTGTCTTGGCCCCCGCCTCGGCAGCAGCTATACAAACTTCGGTGAGAAAATCTAGTTCGGTACGGGCAGCATCTTCGGGCGAAAATTCGACATCGTCGGTGAACTGGCAAGCACGCTGGACGGAATCGACGGCCCGTTTGATAATTTCCTCGCGTGTCATTTTCAATTTGAATTCCCGATGAATCGCACTGGTGGCAAGAAAAACGTGGATCCGCCTTCGTGGTGCATCCTTCAGCGCTTCAGCAGCTCGATCGATATCGGCATTATTGCATCGGGCTAATCCACAAATAATTGGGCCGGTAATTTCTCGGGCAATCGCACGGACCGCCTCAAAATCTCCCGGAGAGGCAATCGGAAAACCCGCTTCGATAATATCCACCCCCAAATCCCGAAGCCCCCGTGCCATCTCCAGTTTCTCGGTGAGATTCATGCTGCATCCGGGGCTTTGTTCACCATCTCGCAAGGTTGTGTCGAAAATCAAAACGGGTTCGGGAGAATTTGTACTCATGGTCGTCTCAAAAACAAAACAAGGCCCCAGAGTCCGGCTTGGGTCTGGAGCCTTTTCCAATAATCAGTTCTGGAACCGCTCCACAGGCTTACAATCGATAAAGTGGAAGAAGTCGCAGATAAGTCCTCATACCTTTAGCCTAACGAGTTCCCCTCGGGAATGCAAGTGGTCACGAGAGAAGATTTAATGGAGTTTCCCCGTCGTTCTGGAAGATTTAATAGAGTTCCCCCCGTGTTCCGCTCCCACCCAATAGCCTGAAAGTGTCGAGGGGATTTTTTCGTTCCATTCCCACCCAATGCCAAAGAGTCTCGGGGAACTTTTTCATCTACCAAGGCGAACTGATTCCATCCACCGGCCGCCATTCGATTACTTGAGAAAGGCCTGATCTTGATAACGTGATCGTAAAAAGGCCTGATCTTGATAACGTGATCGTAAATTTCAAGATGGGGATCGATTTCAAACTCAAATCATAATCGAATTATGTGACTTTTAGGGTAAGAAACCATGACGAAGTTGATTATTGCGGACAAGGAAAAACTTGATTGGTCCGAAGGTACTCGCTTCGGGATGATTCAGAACGAAAGTGATATTCTCACTGTTCAGGGTTTCCCATTGATGAAGCCCAATGAGAATATCGCCTTTTTGCATTCCAGCCCGAGCGGCAACACCGTCGGGATTAATCTCCATTATGAGCATTCCGCCGCGTAAATCTTTGTTGACTTTGTTGACCGTCTCCGCAGCGACAGGGGCCACTTTGATCCCTAATTTCTTCCAAACCACATCACCCACAGCGACGGGGGCCACCGAACTGGAGTTAGAAACTGTCGAGGCGGTAATTCCCGTACCCACAGGTGCGGGTCGATCGGTCGCACGAAGGGCCAGTTCGGTTTTCACAACTTCGGAGCCGCGTTTCGCAGCAAAAACCAGCTTCTCTCCCAAGGGTTTTTCTAAAAAGGCTCGTTCAAGGTCTAAACTCGATTTGATCGGTATCTCCTCGATTTGATCGATAATATCCCCCGCCTTGATACCGGCTCGCTCGGCAGGGCTACCCGCTTCCACTCGATCCACAACCACCCATCGACGCACAGGGTTATCGCTACAATCCACTTTATTTTGCAACACCAAACCATGGCTTTGCCCTGTCCGACGACGGACCGAAAGCATGTTGGTCACTTGAACCAAAACATCGTCAATCGGTAAAGCAAAGGCGATATTCTGAGCGCCGGCACGGATCGCAACATTCACCCCAATGAGTTCCCCATGGATATTCAAAAGTGGGCCACCAGAATTACCCGGATTGATACCTGCCGAGGTTTGAATTAGGGATTTATAGGACACCTCTTTATTCAAGGTGACATCCCGTTTGAGAGCGCTAATCACACCGGTGGTGACCGTGTTTTCGTAGCCGAAGGCATTCCCGATAGCGACCACAGGCTCAGCAATCATCAAATCGCCCGAGCAACCAATCGGCATCACTTCGAGATTCTTTTTCGGATCGACCTTTATCACTGCGAGATCATGCTCGGGGTCGCGGGCAATCACAACGGCATGCAGTGCGGTCCCATCGGTGAGGTGAACTTTGAGAACGCTGACATCATCAATCACATGATGGTTGGTCAGAATATAGCCTCGGGGATCGATAACGATACCGGTCCCCATGCCATTCACGCGGCTGGCAGCGGTGCCAATCTCTGTGCTTTGCGTGGTCTCCTTTGAGACTAACCTTTGTGTGTGGATATTCACCACACATCCTTTCACCTTCTCAACCACCTGAACCGCAGGGGTCTTTCTCGGATTGGAAGAAGAAAGGGTCGAGGGTTTCAAAATATCTTGGGCTAAGGACACTTGACCGAAAGCCAGCCCTAAGATGACGAAGAATACGTTACGAGACAAAGAAGTAGACTGCAACAGCATTGTAGCCCCTATCGGCAAGCGGATACTTGGTTGCGGTCAGTCCATCGCCGCAGTTCCAGCCAAGTTACGCAAACTTCAGAATCGTCCTGAAGCCTCGGGATCCTCCAGTTCGCCTGAGTTTCCGAACCTACGGAAACCCCCATTCACCTCCTATTGCATGGGTCAAACCTGTCAGACGTATCGAACAACTTTTTTCGGTTGCGCGTTTCGCACGATCTATTGTGTTCTTGAAATCAAGAGGCTGAGCAATTTTGAAAAAATAGCCAGATTGATTGAAGATGTAACAATTACAAAAGCGAATTTGAATCAATTGAAACGATTTTGAGGAGCCTCGAAAAAATTGGCCTCCATTAGTCTTCGCAGGGATATTTTACACCCCGTGCAAATATGGTACCGCATCCGAAGGTCAATTTTCCCCAATAACCCCAACAGGGAGAGGGCATCAAGAATGGGTTTATTCTTCGGTCTCGGTCGATTCGAGTTTTTCTCGGAAGCGGTATCCCTTACCCCGAACGGTTTCGATCAAATCGGCATCACCACCTTCGACCTTACCGAGTTTTTGGCGGAGTGTTTTGATGTGAACATCAATGGTACGCTCCAGAACGATCGAACCTTCCCCAATGGCCGCATCCATTAACTGATGACGAGAGAAGGCACGACCGGGTTGACGAATCAAGCAATCGAGCAGACGAAATTCCGTCGGCGTAAGATCGAGTTTCTGCTCGTGAACGAAGACTTGATGTCGGACCCGATCGACACGGATACCAAGATGTTCCGTGACATCACTGGCGGCATCGCTGCTGTTTTCAGTTCGGCGAAGTACTGCCTTGACCTTTTGCAATAAAATTTTGTTGCTAAAAGGCTTCGTGACGTAATCATCAGCACCAACGGAATAGCCTTCTACCTGATCGGCTTCCTCCGATTTCGCGGTTAGCATGATGATTGGCAGATGTTTCGTTTTCTCAGAGGCTCGGAGTTGCTTGCAGACTTCCAGACCACTCATTCCGGGAAGCATCAGGTCCAGAAGAATCACATCCGGAAGAAGGGTCTGGGCTTTACGAAGCCCATCGGTCCGATCGTGCGCGGAGAAGACTTGGAAGCCATCGCGGTCGAAGTACCATTCTAACGATTGTACAAGTTGCCGTTCATCTTCGATGATGAGAATTCGGGGTTGAGACATCGTTTCGTTTTCCCTTGCGAGCGATTTCAGTGTCTGAAGCATTACTTCCTTCCGATTAATCTTTTCCAATTCGATCGGGGCGATGACGGACGATTTCGCCTTCAATCATGTAAATGACATCCTCGGCTATGTTCGTGGCATGATCGGCAATCCGCTCCAAATGACGGGTGGCAGTAAACAGGGTGAGTCCCGGTTCCACATGATCGGGAGATTTTTTCATCATTTGAACCAGTTCGGCAATCATTTCATCGTTGTAACGATCCACCTCATCATCCAAGCGGACGACTCGACGGGCCATTTGAGGATCGAGATTCACGAACGCATCAAGGCTTTGACGAACCAAACTCGTAGTCAGGTCGGTCATCATTTGTAACTTATTCGGGATCGCGAACTCCGGTGCCGAAAGGGTTATCGCAGCTTCGGCAATGTGGCGTGCTAAATCCCCCATCCTTTCCAGATCGGTTGAGATCATAAACGTCGAGGCAATCCGGCGTAAATCCGAGGCCACCGGTTGATGGAGCGCCAAGATTTTCAGGCATTCTTCCGAAACGCTATTTTCGAGTTCATCAATTTTCGTATCGCCTGCGATGACATCCGCTGCCAGACCTTTATCGTGATCCTGCAAAGCACGGACGGATTTATAAATGGCATCTTCCACCACGCCAGCAAGATTGGTGATCGATCTTTGGAGATGTTCAAGGTCTCGTTCTAAGTGTCTGGACATTCTTTTTCTCGGTACTCGAGGGTGATTTAATAAGGGCAACCGCTCTGTTCATCATATCTTGCTGGGTGGGCTTTCTCAACCAAAGCCACTCGTTATTCAATCCTCCATCTCGACCAAAATCACTCGTTAGGGATTCCTCCCTCTCAACCAAATCGACCGGTGATATAATCCTCCGTTTGTTTCTTTGTGGGGCGTTGGAATATCTGTTCTGTGGGCCCCGATTCGATGAGTCTGCCTTCGAAGAAAAACGCCGTCGAGTCCGAAACCCGTGCCGCTTGCTGCATATTGTGAGTCACAATGATGATGGTGTAATTTTTCTTCAATTCATCGATCAGGTCTTCAATAGCTGCAGTCGATTTTGGATCGAGCGCGCTAGCGGGTTCGTCCATCAACAGAACTTCGGGGTCCGTGGCGAGGCTTCGGGCGATACAAAGTCGTTGTTGTTGACCGCCAGAAAGATCGAAGGCACTGGTATTCAGGCGATCTTTCACTTCATCCCAAAGAGCCGCCTGCTTCAGGCATCGTTCCACAGTGTAATCGAGTCGCGCTCGATCCTTAACCCCTGCCACGCGGGGGCCATAAACCACATTTTCGTAAATCGATTTCGGGAAGGGGTTCGACTTTTGGAAGACCATCCCCACCCGACGACGCAAATCCACCAGATTGGTATTTGGACCATAAATATCGGCCCCGTCGAGGCTAATTCGTCCCGAATGTTTGCACCCATCAATCAGGTCATTCATTCGATTCAACAGCCTTAAAAAGGTCGATTTGCCACAACCCGAAGGGCCAATCAACGCCATGACGGATCTTTCGGGAACAACCAAGGAAATATCAAAG
>CAZFDX010000795.1:0-3054 GCA_964518325.1 uncultured Alcaligenaceae bacterium
GAATTTGAGAGATACCAATATCACGAATGGCGTTCAGTCGGACATTGAGGGGCTGTTTTGTATCCGCCGCCAAGGTGATCGCAAGTTTGGCCGCCTCGACATCTCGGAATTTGATGGCCAAACTGCCCAACAAGCGTTTCACTTCGGGGGTGGCATTATCCTCTAACGATTTTTGTACCGTTTTCCAATTGGCCGGAGCATCGAGCAACCGAGGGCCAATGGCAATTAAAAGGGCTTCTAAACCGATTTTTTGAACTTTGGCATCCTTCACTTCGTTCAGAAAATCAAGGCATAGCCCTAACGATTCGGGCTTTCCTTCCGCCACGACTCGACGAATCATCCGAGGCACAATCGTTTCGGCCACCAGAGCATTCCCTGCAGTGTGAGTTTTGAGCCAATCGAGTTCTTCCTTCAAATTGGTTTGCAGGTTTCCTTCAAAGGCCAACCAAACCAATTGGGGAACAACAGGGTCTTTATTATCGTCGGAGAATTTCAACAATTCCCGAACAATACCCCGAGTATCGATCGAACGGCGCGCCGCCAAAATCGCAGTCGAGGCAATCTCTCGGCGAATCGTGACCGACGAATCTTTGAGTTCGTTCAAGATATTGGTGAAAGCCTGAGATTTAGGCCCTTCGATTAAGTCGGTCCAGCGACGAATGTTTTGCACCCGTTGGGCTTCCGTTGGTTTGTCGGCCATTTGAACATTCGTGTAAGCATATGCCTTGGCCCAAGAGGGTTCGAGAACAGGTCGCGGTTCACGATATGCTTGTTCTTCGTTGCGTCGTTCATGAATCAATCGCAGGGCGGTTCGGGCTTTATAAGGGTTGGGATCATTCAACAGCTTGAACAACTCGGGGAGCGAAAGTTTCCCAAGGTCCTGAGGCTTTTGGGTTTTGAGTCCTTGGGGTTGAATCCGATAGACACGGCCCCGTTCATAGTCCCACGAATCGGGAGCCGCTTGGTGACAGGGATTTTGATCGTGCCAATCGATACAGAAAATTTCTCCGTTGGGTCCCCATCGTAGGTTGATCGGTCGGAAGTTTTTATCTCCCGAAACCACAAAATCATCCCCCCGTTTGGCAAGGTAAGTGGACCCATTTTTAGAAAGGATGTTCTGCTTAATCGAACAACCATGAATGCTGCCAAAGATGACCGAATTGCGGTATTTTTCTGGGATGATGGGAGTATCGAGCGAAATCAAGCCGGCATGTGCCCAACCACTTTCTTTATGGAACGTGTGGTCGCAAATTTCCTTGATTTCACCATAAGTGTAGGGATTGAAACTTTGACCTGCTTGACGTTTGTAATTTCCGCCGGGCACCATGTGATACAGGTGGGGAATCACACAACAACACAGGATAAATTCGCCATCGGTATTCCGCCAATCCATGCCCCAAGGGTTACTGGTTCCTTCCGAGAAAATCTCGAAGTGTTTTCGCTTCGGGTCATACCGCCAAACGGCCGCGTTCATTCGTGTTTCGGGACCATCGGCTTGGGTTTTAACTGTTGAGTAGGTGAAGACCCCATGGAGGCCATAAAGTCGGCCATCGGGTCCCCATTGGAACGTATTCAAGGTTTCGTGAGTATCCTGACTGCCGAAGCCTTGGAGCAGAATTTCAATTTTGCCCGGTTTGTCGTTTTTATTCTCGATGAAAAATAGGTAGGGCGGTGCCCCGAGATAAACTCCTCCGTGACCCACTTCGATTCCGCTTGCCAGATCGAACGATTTGGGAAAATCCTTCCCTTCAATGAAGATGGTGGATTTATCGCAAACGCCGTCGCCGTCTGTGTCTTCTAGAATGCGGATACGGTCACGAGGCATTTTCCCTTTCTCGGTTCGTTTCGGATACTCGAAACATTCGACGACCCAAACGCGACCTTTTTCATCAACGGTCATGGCGATCGGGTTAACCAATTGAGGTTCCCCCGCGAAGAGCTTCACCTCAAAGCCTTCGGTGGCCTTCATCTTCGCCACCGTTTCCTCAGGCTTCAGGTAGGGTTGGCCCGACGATTTCCGATTATCGAAACCATATTCCCTTTGTGCCTGTGCCGACGAGTTCGACAATAGGCAAACAACCACAACAAAGAACAGACTGCTTAGAGTAAATTTCACACGCACAGGAGAGACTCCAAAAGTGAGCGGATGTTAGTTTATGTTTGTGCCTAGCGGTGGGAAGTCATTACCGATCGTTAATCACCTAACAAGAACCGTTAAGAAGTAGCCCCCCTAACGGGCATCTGTTCGTTTTCTTTACGGAGGATAATAAGGTTTCTCTGTGACCTGTTGGATTGATCTTTTGACCAAAAAAAATCGGTATTTTATTTCAGAGCGGTTTCGTTCGAGGGTTCGAGGGTTCGAGGGTTCGAGGTTGTTGAATGGGCCAAAATTCAGGATTGTGGGCAGAGGATTGGAGACTCGGGGGATTTCTGCCCGCTACACCGACCCTAGACTCGGTTTAATCCGTTGCAACTTGGTACCCCATGAAGGAAGAAGTTCCAGCCGTTTGAGGGCATATGCACTCATCGATTAGCTGATTTTGCTGATGTTCTCATCAATTAGTTGATCTGGCTACTGACCTATGCCGTTTTTATTTTCCCGAGTAAATTATTGTTTAACCGCTATTGGCCCAAACATCTCCTAAAGGTGATTTGTCACCATTTGGCGGGGATTCTCATCCATCCCGAAATTGAATCCAATCAAAATTAAACCAGAATGGATTGTTATGCAACTTGATGAAATCAAAATCGGCGCATCCCTCAGCGGTTTGGAAATTGGTAAGGTTTGTCAGGTTCTGGCAACCATCCCGATGGGAAGCACTGCCATGCAGGTGATTTATAAACTTCCTGATGGCACCATCAAAGAACGATTATTAGGCCCAAGCGACTTGGATTCGATCTCACCCGAGATCACGGAAAGGCCGTGGTCCTTTGATGGCGATGGGGAAAAGTTCATTCTCACTTGCGAGGCCAAGCGAATCGACTTGGCGTTCCTATTCGATCCGATGATGGCCGTGAATACCTCGAACGTTGAGCCGCTGCCGCACCAGATCA
>CAZFDX010000796.1:0-4980 GCA_964518325.1 uncultured Alcaligenaceae bacterium
GTCGAAGGGATTGACTACATGCAATCCCAGTCTTCTCAAGGGGTCAGCGTAGTTACGACGTATTTCCGGCTCAGTCGGGATGTCGATGCCGCCATGCAGGATGTTCAAAATGCCGTCGCCGCTGCGGCGAATCGTTTACCAAATGACATTGATCCGCCCAACGTCTCGAAGGTGAACTTCAATAAATTCCCCATCATTTGGCTTTCGATTCATGGACCGGTCACGTTGCGAGAACTGAACAATTTCGTAGAGGACCATCTGAAGAAGGAGGTGCAAACGATTCCTGGGGTTGGAGGGGTGATTTACGGGGGATTACGACAAAGGACCATGCGAATTTGGCTCGATCGAGAAAAACTTCGGGAACACAATCTCGATGCCCTCGATGTGTGGCGGGCCATCCAGACCCAACACGTTGAACTTCCTGCGGGTTATCTGGCCGGTGAAGTGAACGAGATGAACGTCCGCTTCAAAGGTGAGGCCGTGACCCCAGAAGAATTTGGAAACATCGCGATTTACACCAACGGCTTGCAGGTCGTTCGCCTTAAGGAAGTGGCCATCGTCGAAGATGGCTTGGCCGATAAACGAACCTTCGCGCGTTTCAATGGTCGTCCGAATGTGGGTCTCGGGGTGATGCGAGCCACCGGAGCGAACGTCGTCGAAGTTTGCGATGCCGTGAAAGCCAAACTTCCCGAGCTACGAAAAAAAGCACCGCCGGGGGTGGAAATTGCCATCTCGACCGACTTCTCGTTGTTTATCAAGGACGATATTGAAGAGGTGAAAGAAGCCCTTTTGCTGGGGATTATTCTCACCGCATTGGTTACCTTTTTGTTTCTCGGCTCGCTGGGAACCACCTTGAATGTGTGTATCTCGATCCCCTCTTCATTAGTTGGCACCTTCGTTGCCATCAAAATGCTCGGCTTTACGATCAACTTTATGACCCTGCTGGGGCTTTCGCTTTCAGTAGGGGTCGTTGTGGATGATGCCATTTTGGTGTTGGAAAATATCTATCGTCGCCGAGAGAATGGAGAATCGCGGTGGCAGGCGGCACTAGAAGGGGCACGGGAAATTTCCTTTGCCGCACTGGCAGCGACCTTATCGATTGTGGCCATCTTCATTCCGATTGCCCTGATGGATGGCGCGATTGGCCGATTTTTCTACCAATTCGGGATCACGGTCAGCATCTCGGTTTGCTTATCGTTGATTATCGCTTTGACCGTTACCCCAATGCTTTGCTCGATTTTTCTCGATGTTCATCATTTGGGTTCCCCCCCCCCTCGGCGGTATCGTGGTCCTTTGGGACTTCCCGTTACGTTTTTCAAGTATTCTTTGTGGATACTGCAAAGGTTTTTACTCGAACCGTTGTTGATTCGTCCGGTGAATTGGGGCATGCGCATTTCGGAACGGGTGTACCGTGTGGTTCTGGGTTGGTCGCTACGGCATCCGGTTCCCGTTTTGATTTTTGGGTTACTGATTGCGGCTTCGGCTTTTCTGTTTACGATGGGGGTGAATGTTGCGGTACCCAGTTGGTTACGTTGGTCGGGATTGGGAGAACGAATTGTGGTGAAACCATTGGGGCGCGAGCTGGTTCCCTCGGAAGATCAGAATCGCTTTGTTGTCAGTATGATTTGCCCTGTGGGTACGAATATCGATTACGTCAGCGAGACCTTGGCACGGGGCGAACAAATGATCGCGGAATTGCGTGACCCCGTCCATGAAAATGAAGTGGTCGCTGCCATGTTCGCCACCATTTCGATTCGGCCTGGTTCTTTGATTACCGAAGGAACGATCTTTATTCGGTTGATCCCTGCGGAGGAGCGAAGCTGGACCCAAACCGATGTGATGAACGAAGTGCGGAAACGTCTCTCCTCGATTGCGGGGGTTCGCGTGGTGGTGTTGGACCTTTCGACACAGGGCTTTACCCCCGCGCGAGGGTATCCCGTCGATTTTGCCATTCAGGGACCCGATTGGGAAACAACGATTCAACTTTCCGAACGAATCCGAGAACGATTACAAAGGCCCGATGAAATTCTCCCTGCAGGAATCGATCCCGAAACGGGTCTGCCCACAGGCGAAAAAGTGATTCTTGGGGGGCAAGGATTCCTGACCGATATTGTGAGCGATTATCGCCCTGGCATGCCTGAAGTGCAAATCCGCCCCGATCGTTCCCGATTGAATGAACGCGGGGTCGATCCGCAACGGGTGGCTTTTGATTTGGGCATCGGCACGGGGGGGTTCCGAGATGGACGATTCACTGCAGGTTCGAGACGATACGATGTTCGCGTCCGGAACATCGAGCAAGAGCGTGATTCTCCCGATGATTTGGCCGATGACTATATCAAAGCCAATAACGGGAAACTCGTCCCCGCACGCGATATTGTCAAGTCCGAAGTGGTGTCCACCTTGCCGGTGATTAACCGTTACAATCACATGCGGAAGGTGGAAATCACGGCGAATGTTGCCCCCGGCGCGACCCAAGGGGATGCGATCCGCCGAGCCTTGGCCGTTGCGGAACAGCAACGGGCCGAAATGGGGTTGGGGGAGAATTATCGTTTTGTGGTTCTTGGTAACTCGATGGCCATGCAGCAGACCCTCGATTCGTTGACCGTCTGTTTAGTCCTTGGGTTCGTGGTTGCTTACATGATCCTTGGGATTCAATTCAACTCGTACATTCATCCCCTAACCGTGTTAATGGCGGTACCCTTTGGCGTTACCGGTGCGTTGCTCACCTTGTGGTTACTCGGTCACACTTTGAACATGATGAGCATGATCGGGATGATCTTGTTGGCAGGTTTGGTTAAGAAAAACTCGATTATCCTTGTGGATTACACCAATCAACTTCGTCAATCGGGAATGGGGCTTTACGAAGCGGTTTTGAAAGCAGGGCCGACTCGGCTTCGACCAATCGTAATGACCAGTATCGCCACCGTGGCGGGGGCTATCCCCTTGGCGATTGGGGCAGGCTCGGGCGCGGAAACACGGGCACCGTTGGCACAGAGCATCATCGGGGGAAGCATTCTCGCCACGCTGGTGACCTTGGTCGTTGTTCCGGTGATGTATGTAACCTTCGATCGACTCAGCCGGTTTATGTTGAACTTGAACGATAAACCGGCGCAACCCACTGAAGGATGATGACGACAGATTATTAAGATATTCGTCTCAATATCGTGTGATTGAGATACCCCTCTCTTGCCTCGACAATCTTTTCCTAAGATGATTGAAAAATAATTATCGGTTAATCGATCAACCATCCTACGAATGTGAATCGTTCAAACATTCTGCGAACGTAGATCGCTCCATTATCCAATAATGGCAAGATATTGATTGTCTTACGAATGTTAATCGTTCGATTATCCAACAAGTGGGAATCGATCCTACATCTCAAGAGAGGAAAAAATGGGGTTCATTCAAGAGTTTAAGGCGTTTGTCCAACGTGGCAATGTGATTGATTTGGCGGTGGGGATCATCATGGGGGCTGCATTCGGAAAAATCGTTGCCTCCTTAGTGGGCGATGTGATTCTGCCCCCCATCGGTTACCTCATTGGCGGAGTGAATTTTAACGATCTTCAGATTGTGTTAAGTGAAGCCAAGACCAAAGCGGTCGATGGCTACGATAAACCTGCTGCGGTGCTTAAGTATGGGGCCTTCCTGCAGGCGATTTTCGATTTTCTGATTATCTCGTTCTGTGTCTTCGTGCTCGTCAAAGGTGTCAATCGCCTTCAGAAAGCCAAGGAAGAAAAACCCAAGGAGCCTAGCAATGAAGAAAAACTTTTGACCGAAATTCGTGATCTGCTGAAACAACGAATCCCGTAATAATCGATTTTTGCTGAGGCTGGGGATGCAACGAAACGGATCGGTCTATTCAATCTGGTAAACAAGGAATCGGACGTTTCTGGGCACCTTGAAGGGACCGAGAGCATAGAATAAACTTCGAGATAAAATTTGTGTGCGAGGTGACCCATGGCCACGAAAGAAAAAGTCTACACCCCTGAGGAAATTACCGAGAAACTGAAAGCTCTGAACCTCACGGGTTGGTATCTAGAGGATGGTTGGCTGCGTCGGAAATACAATAGCGACGGCTGGGCCCATACACTGATGGCCGTCAACGCGATTGCTTTCATCTGCGAAGCGGCAGATCATCATGCGGATTTGGCCATTAGCTGGGGGAAATTCTGGGTGAAACTCATGACCCACTCGGCAGGGGGAATCACCGATAAAGATTTTGAACTGGCTGTAAAAATCGAAGAAGTCGTGCTTTGGCGTCCTCAAGGGGGGGCACTCACAGGCACTTCCGATAAGTTCGTTTACTCAAAGTGAGACCCAATGAAACTCTCCAACATCTGTTTGTGTATTCTGCTGAGTGGCTCGATCGCTTTTGCAGAGGAAATCAAAATCACAGGGGGGCTAGAAAATCAGTCCCATGTTGTGGTGACCCTGAATCTCAAAACCCCCGTGAAAAACCCCGAAGCCACCATCGGAGCCAAAGCGATCCCCGCTCAGGCCACGGCCGATGGGAAAAGTGTTGTGGTGCTGATTGACAAAATCCCCGCAAAGGAAACCGTGACCATCCACATCGTGGAAGGAAAAATGCCCCCTCGGGAGGTTTTTGTTTGGAAAGACCCCGAAGGAGAAAAGCCGGTACTCGAATTCGCAGGTAAGAAAGTGCTGGAATATGTTCGACCCACCTACGATAAAGAGGCCACTCCACCGAAGCAACCCCTGCGAACCAATCCCACGACGAAAGTTTACCACCATCTTTACGCAGAAGATGGCACCACTCGGTTAACCAATGGGGCCGACGGGAAATTTTCTCACCATCGCGGGATTTTCTATGGCTGTAATCGAATCAACTACGAAGGGGCAACTGGCGTAGATGTATGGCATTGTAATTCGGGCGAATCGCAACAACCCGTCAAAACCCCTTCGTATGAAGCGGGCCATTTGTCTGGTCCTCCCTAGGTGGAGATTGCTTGGAACGGGAAG